>NZ_JACVTT010000016.1:0-60949 GCF_016624665.1 Stenotrophomonas sp. S39
CCACCCGCCCGGCCCCTGACAGTTTCCTGCGCGGCCCGCCACGGAATGGAAGAAGAAAAGCAAAGGCAACGCGGGTCGCGCGCTGCGCTTGCTCGTGCTGTCGTTCATGCGACTGTAGATCCACGCCATGCGTGGATGGAGCTTTCCCGAGCAAGTTCATCCACGCATGGCGTGGAACTACATGAGCATCCTCCACCGGAAACCGGAATTGTCAGGCGCCCAAAAACAAAGAGGGACGCGGCGAAGCCGCGTCCCTCTTTCAAGTTCCGTCCCGACAACGTCATCCACGCATGGCGTGGATCTACTCATCCGTCACCGGGAAACTGTCAGAGGTGGGGCGGGTTGGGTTCGCGGGACCGCAGGCGCCATGGATGGCGCCTACGAGCCCCCATGTTTGACGTTAGCAGTTGCTGTTGCAGTTGCCTGCCGCAGGCAGCGCCCGCGGCCGCCGCCGCAAAGGAACCCCTCAGATCTTGCGAGCCAGCGCCTCAGCCAGGCCCGTGTAGCTGCCCGGGGTCATCTCACGCAGCGACTGCTTGGCATCCTCCGGCAGCGCCAGCGTCTCCACGAACGCCCGCATCGACTCCGCCGTGATGCCCTGCCCACGGGTCAGCGCCTTCAGCTGCTCGTACGGGTTCGGCAGGCCGTGGCGGCGCATCACCGTCTGCACGGCCTCGGCCAGCACTTCCCAGGCCGCGTCCAGATCGGCATCCAGGCGCTGCGGGTTCACTTCCAGCTTGCCCAGGCCCTTGGCCAGCGAATCCAGCGCCACCTGGCCGTGGCCGAAGGCGGTGCCCAGTGCGCGCAGCACCGTGGAATCGGTCAGGTCACGCTGCCAGCGGCTGATCGGCAGCTTCGCGCTGAAATGCTCGAACAGCGCGTTGGCGATGCCGAAGTTGCCCTCGGCATTCTCGAAATCGATCGGGTTGACCTTGTGCGGCATCGTCGACGAACCGACTTCGCCTTCCTTCAGGCGCTGCTTGAAGTAGCCCAGCGAGATGTAGCCCCAGATGTCGCGGGCCAGGTCGATCAGGATGATGTTGGCGCGGCGCGCGGCATCGCCGATCTCGGCGATGTTGTCGTGCGGCTCGATCTGCGTGGTGTACGGGTTGAACACCAGGCCCAGGCTGGTCACGAAGCGCTCGGCGAAGGCCGGCCAGTCCACGTCCGGGTAGCTGGCCACGTGGGCGTTGTAGTTGCCCACCGCGCCGTTGATCTTGCCGGTCAGCTCGACCGCGGCGATCTGCCGGCGCTGGCGCTCCAGGCGGGCGACCACGTTGGCCAGCTCCTTGCCCAGGGTGGTCGGCGAGGCGGTCTGGCCGTGGGTGCGCGACAGCATCGGCTGTGCGGCCTGGGCGTGGGCCAGGGTGCGCAGGGTGGCGGCGACGCCGTCCAGGCTCGGCAGCAGCACTTCGCGGCGGGCCTGTTCCAGCATCAGGCCGTAGCTGAGGTTGTTGATGTCCTCGCTGGTGCAGGCGAAGTGCACGAACTCCAGCGCCGGGGCCAGCTCGGCGTCGTCCTTCAGCTGTTCCTTGATGAAGTACTCCACCGCCTTGACGTCATGGTTGGTGGTGCGCTCGATCTCCTTCACGCGCGCAGCCTGGGCCGGGGTGAGGTTGGCGGCGAGGGCGCGCAGGCGGGTGGTGGCCGCCTCGGAGAACGCGGCCAGTTCGACGATGCCCGGCTCGGCGCCCAGGGCCAGCAGCCACTCGACCTCGACCGTGATGCGGGCCTTGATCAGGCCATATTCGGAGAAGATCGGGCGCAGGGCATCGACCTTGCCGGCATAACGGCCATCGAGCGGGGACAGGGCGAGCAGGGCGTAATCGGACATGTCGGCAGGGCTGGGGCGAGCGGCGGGGGCCATATTCTACGACGCTGCGGGCTGCCGCGCTTCGCGCTCGCCGGCCAGCGGCCGGCGCTACCGATCGGACGGTGCGACCCATCGGCGGCGTTCCATGCTGCGGACAAGGGAGTATCGTTGGCACAGCCGCCAGCCCCGGGAAGCGACCCGCTGCCAGCCGCCGCTTCCCTTTCCCCAACAGAAGTAGTGCGGAGTTGATGCAATGAGCAAAGCTGCAAGCAAGGGTGGAACCGCGAAGTTCCGTATCGAACACGACAGCATGGGCGAACTGCAGGTACCTGCCGACGCCCTGTGGGGCGCGCAGACCCAGCGTGCCGTGGAGAACTTCCCGGTCTCGGGCCAGCGCATGCCGCGCGGTTTCATCCGCGCCCTGGGCCTGGTGAAGGGCGCTGCCGCCGGCGTCAACGCCGAGCTGGGCCACCTGCCCAAGGTCGTGGCCAAGGCCATCCAGGTGGCCGCCGCCGAAGTGTCGGCCGGTCAGTGGGACGCGCATTTTCCCATCGACGTCTACCAGACCGGTTCGGGCACCTCCTCGAACATGAATGCCAACGAGGTCATCGCCACCCTGGCCAACCGTGCCGGCAAGGCGGGCAAGACCGTGGTGCACCCCAACGACCACGTCAACCAGGGGCAGAGCTCCAACGATGTGATCCCCACGGCGTTGCGCGTGTCGGCGGTGCTGGCCGTGCATGAGCATCTGCTGCCGGCGCTGGTGCACCTGCGCAAGACCCTGGACAAGAAGGGCCGCAGCCTGCGCAAAGTGGTCAAGACCGGCCGTACCCACCTGATGGATGCGATGCCGCTGACCTTCGAGCAGGAATTTGGCGCGTGGTCGGCGCAGCTGGCCTCGGCACAGGAGCGCATCGAAGACAGCCTCAAGCGCGTGCGTCGCCTGCCGCTGGGCGGCACCGCCATCGGCACCGGCATCAATGCCGATCCGCGCTTCGGCGAGCAGGTGGCCAAGGCCCTCAAGCAGCACACCGGTGTCAAGTTCGACAGCGCGGCGAACAAGTTTGAAGGCCTGGCCGCGCAGGACGATGCCGTGGAACTGTCCGGCCAGCTCAATGCCCTGGCCGTGGCCCTGATCAAGATCGCCAACGACCTGCGCTGGATGAACGCCGGTCCGCTGGCCGGGCTGGGCGAGATCGAACTGCCGGCCCTGCAGCCGGGCAGCTCGATCATGCCGGGCAAGGTCAACCCGGTCATTCCCGAGGCGACCGTGATGGCCTGCGCGCAGGTGATCGGCCACCACACCGCGATCACCGTGGCCGGGCAGACCGGCAACTTCCAGCTCAATGTCACCCTGCCGCTGATCGCGGTGAACCTGCTGGATGGCATCGGCCTGCTGGCCAACGTGTCCGTCCTGCTGGCCGACAGCGCGATCAAGGGGCTGAAGGTGCGCGAGGACCGCGTGGCCGAGGCGCTGGCGCGCAATCCGATCCTGGTGACCGCGTTGAACCCGATCATCGGCTATGAGAAGGCGGCGGCCATCGCCAAGCGGGCCTACAAGGAACAGCGCCCGGTGCTGGATGTGGCGCTGGAGGACAGTGGCTTGGACGAGGCCGAACTGCGCCGCCTGCTGGACCCGACCGCGCTGACCGCCGGTGGCATCCAGGCCGGTGGTGGTGGCGCCGGCGGTTGATCGGGTAGCGCCGGGCCATGCCCGGCGGATTGCCGGATAAACAAAAACGCCGCCCCTCGGGGCGGCGTTTTTCGTGTCAGCGACGGTCGGCGACGATGTTGCCGAAGGTCTCGGTGTAGTCCTTGAACTCCGGAATGGTCTGCACCAGGTCCGGCGGAATCACCTCCATGCCCTCCGGTGGCTGGATCTTCACCGGCTGCATGTTCGGATCGGCCGGGGCCGCCACCAGGGTGTTCTGGCGCAGCACCTGCAGCTTGCCGAACATGGTCTGCAGCATCTGCCGCTGGCCATCGTTCAGCGGGATCTGGATCTCGTCCACCTTCATCGTGCCGTCGGGCAGGATGATGATGTTCGGCGCCGGCTGGCGGCGCACCGTCACCATGCTTTCGCTGACGGAGATCTTGGGCTTGCCGCGCTCGGCGCGGTGGTTGCGGTAGTCCTGGTCGCAGCCGGCCAGGCCCAGGCAGAGCAGGGCGACCAGCAGCAGCAACAGCTTTTTCATGGCGGTTCTATCGGGTGCATCGGGGGCCGCCATTGTAAGCCCGGGCGGCCCGGCACGGCCGGCAACGGGTCAGGTTGCCGGCCGGGTGCGGCGAAGTGTCACAGGGTCAGCGGTTGACCACGGTGTTGGTGTTGCAGTCGTCGATGTCGCGCTGGTCCATGGTGGCGTAGGGCTGGAACGCCGGCAGGTCGCGGGCCAGTGCCTGCTGGCTGGCCAGCATCGCCGGCAGCCGGTTGCACAGCTGCTTGGCCTGGGCTTCGATCTTCTCGGCCTCGGCATTGATGCGCTTCTCGATGCCGTCGGTGTCGCCACTGAATACGCCCTTGATCGCTTCGCTGGCGGCGCTGGCGCCCAGCTTGGCACCGGCCACGCCGATCTCCATGCCGTCCTGGGCGATGCCGGCGATATGGCCGCGATAGTCCAGCAGCTGGCGACGCTGTGCCGGCGTGGTCTCCACTTCCTTGCCGGCGATCAGCAGGCGGCCATCCGGGGTGATCTCCGCACGCGGCTGCTTGTCCGAGGAAATCTTGATGTTGCCCTTGGCGATTTCCTCACGGGCCTTGTCGGTGGCTTCCTTGACGCTCTTGCCGATCTCGCCGGTGGCATCGGCCACGGCCTTGCCCGGCGACGTGTCCGACGGCGAAGAGGAAGACGAGGACGTGCCGCCACAGGCGATCAGCGGCAGGCACAGCAGGACGGCAGGCATCAGGCGCAGCAGGTTCATGGCGTTCTCCTCAAGGCAATGGATGGATGGCTTACTTGCCGCGCGGCAGGGTGACCTTGCCGCCGATGTCGCGATGGCGGACGTCACCGCTGCCACTGTGGTCGACGGTCAGGTTGCCGCCGGCGCCGTTGACGGTGATGTCGCCCGAGCCGTGGCTGCGCACGTGCACGTTGCCGCCGGTCTGGTCGATGTCCACGTCGCCGGAACCGACCACGCCGATCTCCACGTTGCCCTTCACCTGGCGGAAGCCGATGTCGCCCGAGCCGACCGTTTCCAGCCGCGCGTTGCCGCGCACGTCGCTGATCTTCAGGTCACCCGAACCCACGGTGCCGACCACGGCGTCGCCGCCGATGTTGCGGGCCTTGACGTCGCCCGAACCCAGCGACAGCAGGTTCAGCGATGCGGCGCCGTCGATGTCCAGGTCGCCCGAGCCGACCGCAGCATGCACGCTGCCCCGCGTGCCGCGGGCGATGCCATCACCGGAGCCGACATCCATGCTCAGCGACTGCGCGTTGTCCACGCTGGCATCGCCGGAACCGATGCGGAACTGCAGCGGCAGGTTGTCCGGCACGCTGCCACGGATGTCCAGCCAGGCATGGAAGTTGCCCAGGCTGATGCCGGGCTGGCTGTCACGGCGCAGGCTGACCACCAGCTTGTCGCCTTCGCGGCGCTGGTCCAGCCGCAGCTGGTCCAGCAGCTCCTGGCTGGACGCGCAGGCGCGGCCTTCCAGCTGGCCACCGCCGGCATTGGCGACCACCTTCAGGTCGTGCTGGTTGACCTCGAACACCACGGCCTTGGCACCGGCCGTGTCCAGCTTCAGCGAGCGCGGCGCGGAGAGCTTGCAGTTCGGTGCGTCGGCGGCCTGCACCGACAGTGGCAACAGCAGCAACAGGGCACTACAGGCGAGCAGGGTACGCATGGTGGTCTCTCCGGGAAGGGATCAGATTTCGCCGGCGCGCTTGCGCAGGCGGATGGCCAGGATGATGAAGGCGACGCCGAACGCTGCACCGATCCACAGGTCGGGCATGGCCAGGGTCTTCAGCTGCTCGGCCGGGCTCATCAGCGCGGCCAGCGACTCGACGTTCTTGGCCTTGTCGTTCGCGCTGAGGCGGTAGACCAGGTCCACGCCGGGCACCGTGCCCAGCAGCAGGCGGGCGACGATGTGCTGCCAGAACCAGCCGGTGGTCATGTCGAACACATGCATCAGCTTGGTGGTGCTGACGATGATGCCGGCGAACAGCGGCAGCATGACCGCCCACAGGAACGGCTTGCTCTTTGCCCAGGCCGAGCACAGCAGCAGCCAGCCGGCGGTCGGCAGCGCCCACAGCGCGTACACCGGGATGGCGGCGAGCAGGCCGGCGCTCAGGGACACCGGGCTGGCCGGGCCCCAGATCAGCGTGGTCGGGCTGCCGCCGTGGGTGACCGCGACGATACTGATGATCAGCAGGAAGCCGAACATGGTGGCGACGGCGGCCAGGGTGGCCACCAGCGGCGCGATGACCAGGGCGCTGATCACCTTGGACAGCACGGTCTGGGTGTCCGACAGCGGCAGCGACTTCCAGAACAGGATGCTGCGGTCGCGGCGGTCGTCGTAGAGGGCGCCCAGGCAGTAGAAGAACACCACGAAGGCCAGCACCAGGAAGGGCCAGGTGGAGCTGAGCAGCAGGGTCAGGTCCAGGCCGTTGCCGAGGTCGGCCATGTCCTTGGCGCTGATCTTCTGGGTCAGCAGGGCCAGGTCCAGGCCGTTGATGTTCACGTCCTCGCCATCGACGTGCAGGCCGCCGTCGCGGGCGGCGCGGTGCAGGGCGAACAGGCCCAGTCCGATGCCCACCGCGCTCATCAGCAGCGAGACGATGCCGGCGATCAGCGGGGCGTACAGGAAGCCGCCGCGGTTCTCCCAGTATTCGCGCTTGAGCAGCCAGCGCAGGGTGCCTGCGGGGCTGACCGGATGGTTGACGGCATTCATGCGTAGGTCCCCTTCATGACAGCGACGAACAGATCGGCCAGGCCCGCGTTGCGGGTCTCGCCCAGGGTGGAAAGCTGGCTGCGCGGCACGCCGTCAAACAGCAGCACGGTCTTGCCGAAGGCCTGGGCGCGCTCGTCGATCGGCTTCAGTGCGCGGGCGGTTTCCAGCTGGTCTGCACCCACCAGCAGCTCGGTGTAGCGTTCGCCCACCTCGTCCATCTCCGCGCTGAGGACCACGCGGCCATCGCGGATGAACATCACGTCGCTGAGGATGTGCTCGATCTCTTCCACCTGGTGGGTGGTGACGATGATCGTCTTCTGCTCGTCGAAGTAGTCCTCCAGCAGGCGCTGGTAGAACTCCTTGCGGTACAGGATGTCCAGGCCCAGGGTCGGCTCGTCCAGCACCAGGATGCGGGCGTCGATGGCCATCACCAGGGCCAGGTGCAGCTGCACGATCATGCCCTTGGACAGCTCGCGCACGCGCTGCCTGGGCTGCAGCTTGGTGTTGGCCAGGAAGCGTTCGCAGCGTGCGCGGTCGAAGCGCGGGTGGACGCCGGCCACGAAATCGATGGCCTCGCGCACCTTCAGCCAGCGCGGCAGCACGGCCACGTCGGCGATGAAGCAGATGTCCTTCATCAGTTCATCGCGGTGCGCCCGCGGGTCGCGGCCCAGCACCGACAGCTCGCCCTCCACCGAGGTCAGGCCGAGGATGGCCTTCAGTGCGGTGGTCTTGCCGGCGCCATTGGGCCCGATCAGGCCGACGATGCGGCCTGCGGGAATGGAGAAGCTGGCGTTGTCGAGGGCAACGGTGTTCTTGTAGGCCTTGCGCAGGCCCTTGGCGGTGATGACGGTTTCGCTTGCGACGGTACTCATCAGATCTTCCCCTGGGGCAGCAATTCGTCGAGGCTCAGGCCCAGGCGCTGGATGCGCTCCAGGACCGCCGGCCATTCTTCATTGAGGAAGCGCTCACGCTCGCTGCTGCGCAGCTGCGTGGCGGCCTGCTCGGTCATGAACATGCCCAGGCCGCGGCGCTTCTCGACCAGGCCTTCATCGGCCAGTTCCTGGTAGGCGCGCGAAACGGTGATGGGATTGAGCTGGTAGTCGGCGGCCACCTGGCGCACCGAAGGCAGGGCGTCGCCCGGCTTGAGGATTCCGTCGAGCATCATGGCGATCACGCGCTCCTTCAGCTGGCGGTAGATGGGAGCGCCGTCGCTCCACTGGATGTCGCTCATATTCAGCTCCGTGGGGTCAGCGGCTGTGCGAACGAGAAGTACGGCATGGACAGGGAGCTGTGCAGCCGACGCGGGGGAGGGGGAGAGGGTTCGGCGTTCCCGGCCGTGAAGGGTGCTGCGTCCTGCGGGGTGTTGTCGGGGGAGGAGGAGGGCGCCGGCGGTGCCGGCAGGGCCAGCCAGAGCAGGGCCAACAGCGTGGATACGGCCGTGACCGCAGGGGCGGCATGGCGGCGTCGCATCTGGATGTTCATGGTTTCCCCCTGTCTCAGGTGACTGGTGTTGTATGCAACTATAACACCGGCACGCTGTCGTGCAAGACCCGCTGCAACCCAACTGATGGCAGGGGTGGTCACGGGACCGCAATATTACTTCAAGTTATTGATCTGATTGGAGAACGGGCTTCGCACAGCCGTGTTTTCCGGACCCGCGTCCATTCAGCAACATCGATGCTATGTCATCGGCGCTGCGCTGGCGGGCCCCGGGGACGGCAGCCGCCACGCCGCGCAAAGTGAGGCGGCCCCAGCAACGGCAGGCGCTCCGGGCCCCGGTGCTATAGTTCGGCCGATTCCCGGCCGGAGCTGGCCGGAGCCCTGAAACAGCTACCGCGGAACGACCCTCATGCCTCTGCCGACTGCTCTCCCGCGCCGCCTTCGCGGCCTGTCCCTGTTGACCGTGCTGGCCTTCGGCCTGGCCGGGTCGGCCAGCGCCCTGGCCGCCGACCTGCTGGATGTCAGCTACCGCCCGCTGGCCGGCAAGCAGCAGGTCAACCTGGAAAAGCGCTACCACGGCCAGGTGCTGCTGGTGGTCAACACCGCCAGCAAGTGTGGCTACACCCCGCAGTACGAAGGCCTGGAGGCGCTGCACAAGCAGTACGCCAGCAAGGGCTTTGCCGTGCTCGGCTTCCCGTCGAATGATTTCAAGGGCCAGGAGCCCGGCGATGAGAAGCAGATCCAGGATTTCTGCACGCTGACCTACGGCGTCAAGTTCCCGATGTTCGAGAAGGTGCACGTGGTCGGTGCCGAGGCCACGCCGCTGTACCAGCGCCTGACCGCTGCCACCGGCGTTGCCCCGGGCTGGAACTTCCACAAGTACCTGGTGGGCCGCGATGGCAAGGTCATTGCCCAGTTCGCCAGCAAGGTCACTCCGGATGATCCGCAGCTGAAAGCGGCCATCGACAAGGCGCTGGCTGCGCCGGCCACCCATTGAATGACGGCACGCACGCCTCGACATCTCCGGCGTGCGTGCGACAATGATTGCTTTCGCGCCGACGTCGGCGCCCAGACACTTCCAGGAATGCAGCGAATGAAGATGGGAATGCGCGGCGCAGCGGCGTCGGTTCTGATTCTGGCGATGGGCACCTCTGGTGCTGCCCTGTCGCAACAACCGGCCGCACCGGCGGCCGCCAAGGAGACCGCAACCTTGAATTCCCCCAAGCAGAAGCTCGGCTACGCCATCGGTCTGGATGTGGCCAAGTCGTTCGCACCGATCGCCGATGAAATCGACGTGGCCGCCCTGCGCACCGCCGTCGAGCGTTCGTTCGAAGGCCTGCAGCCGCAGATCACCCAGGACCAGGCCAAGGCCACCGACGCGGCCCTGCGCCAGGTCGTGATGGCCCGCAACGGCCAGCAGGTTCCGGGCATGGCACCGGGCTCGCAGCCGGCCAAGGTCGACCGCGTCAAGGTCGCTCAGATGATCGGCTCCTACTCGGTCGGCCCGTCGCTGGCGCAGCTGAAGGACGACATCGATACGGCCTCGCTGTTTGACGCGATCAGCACCGCTCTGAGCAAGGGCCAGCCGAAGATGACCGAAGCTGACGCGACGGCCACCATCCAGTCGTTCATGAGCACCAAGCAGGCTGAAATGCAGGCCAAGGCCGCCCAGGCTGCGCAGACCAACCGTCAGGAAGGCAACGCGTTCCTGGCCAAGAACAAGACCCAGCCGGGCGTGGTGACCACCGCCTCGGGCCTGCAGTACCAGGTGATCCGCCCGGGTAGCGGCGAGCGCCCGCTGCCGAGCAGCAAGGTGCGCGTGAACTACGAAGGCAAGCTGCTGGACGGCACCGTGTTCGACAGCTCCGCCAGCCGTGGCCCGGCCGAGTTCGGCCTGGACCAGGTCATCAAGGGCTGGACCGAGGGCGTGGCCCTGATGCCGGTCGGTTCCAAGTACCGCTTCTGGATCCCGGGCGACCTGGCCTATGGCGAGAACGGCACCCCGGGTGGCCCGATCGGCCCGAACGCCACGCTGACCTTCGACGTCGAGCTGCTGGGCGTTCTGCCGTAAGCCCCCAGGAGTCAGCACGGACATGCGCGTTGCGATTTTCGGTACCGGCTACGTCGGTCTGGTGACAGGGACCTGCCTGGCCGATGCCGGCCACCAGGTGGTCTGCGTCGATATCGACCAGGCCAAGGTGGACGGCCTCAACCAGGGCATCATCCCGATCTACGAGCCGGGCCTGGAGCCGATGGTGAAGGCCAACCACGCCGCGTCGCGGCTGGCGTTCACCACCGATGTCGCAGCCGCCATCGGCCATGGGCAGGTGGTGTTCATCGCCGTCGGCACGCCGCCGGACGAGGATGGCAGCGCCGACCTGCAGTACGTGCTGGCCGTGGCCCGCACCATCGGCCGGCACATGAGCGTGCCGACCGTGGTGGTCAACAAGTCGACGGTGCCGGTGGGCACCGCCGACAAGGTGCGTGCAGCGATCGCCGCCGAGCTTTCCGCGCGTGGCGCGGACATCGCCTTCGACGTGGTGTCCAACCCCGAGTTCCTGAAGGAAGGCGATGCGGTGGCTGACTGCATGCGCCCGGACCGCATCATCATCGGCGCCACCAGCGCCGAATCGGTGGCGGTGATGCGCCGCCTGTATGCACCGTTCAACCGCAACCACGACCGCGTGGTGGAAATGGACGTGCGTTCGGCCGAGCTGACCAAGTACGCGGCCAACGCGATGCTGGCGACCAAGATTTCGTTCATGAACGAAATCGCCAACATCGCCGAGCGCGTCGGCGCCGACATCGAGCAGGTCCGCCAGGGCATCGGCTCGGACCCGCGCATCGGCTGGCACTTCATCTACCCGGGCGCCGGCTACGGTGGCTCGTGCTTCCCCAAGGATGTGCAGGCGCTGGCCAGCACGGCGCAGCAGTACGGCCTGGAGCCGAAGCTGCTCAATGCCGTCGAAGCGGTCAATGATGCGCAGAAGGGCCACCTGTTCGAACTCATCCAGCGCCATTACGGCACGCATGCGGGCGCCAGCCTGCGTGGGAAGACGTTTGCGGTGTGGGGCCTGGCCTTCAAGCCCAATACCGACGACATGCGCGAGGCATCCAGCCGCCGCCTGCTGGCCCAGCTGTGGGACGCCGGTGCGACGGTGCGTGCCTACGACCCGGAAGCCACCCATGAAGCGCAGCGCATCTTTGGGCAGCGCGACGACCTGGTGTTCTGCGGCAGTGCCGACGAGGCCCTGCAGGGCGCCGCTGCGGTGGTCGTGGTGACCGAGTGGAAGCAGTTCCGCAGCCCCGATTTCCAGGCGCTGCGTTCGCAGCTGAAGGACGCGGTGGTGTTCGATGGCCGCAACCTGTACGACCCGTCCGAGGTCGAGGCTGCCGGCCTGGCTTATTACGGCATTGGCCGGGGGCGTTCGTTGCATGTCTGAGTTGCCGAGTGAACGTGAGCAGGCGCTTGAAGCGCGCCTGGTCGAACTGGAGATGCGCGTGTCCTTCCAGGAACACGCGTTGGCCGAACTGAGCGATGCGCTGGCCGCTGCAAGCATGCAGGGCAGCCGCAATGCCGATGTGCTGCGCGTGCTGCTGGAAGACCTGGGCAAGGTCCGCAACGCATTGAATTCTTCCGATCCGGCGAGCGAACCGCCGCCGCCGCACTACTGATCCGATTCCTATGAGCGATACCCTCCGCGACCAGCTGATGGGCCTGGGCTTCAAGCCGGCACCCAAGCCCGAGCGCAAGAACGATGCCCCCCGCCGTGATGGCCGCCCGCAGGGCAAGGGTGGCAATGGTGATGGCAATGCAAGGCCGCAGGGCGCTGGCAAGGGCGAACACAAGCCCGGCGAGCGTCGTGGCCATGGTCGTGGTGGTGCCGGCAAGCCCGGCCCGTCGCGTGGCCCGGGCCAGCAGGGCCCGCGCAAGCCGCGCACTGCCGAAGAGATGGACCTGGCCAAGGCCTACGCCATCCGCGCGCAGAAGGAAAAAGAAGAGCGCATCGAGACCGAGCGCCTGAAGCAGGAAGAAGCGCGCCAGCGCCGCGAGGCCAAGGCCAAGCTGGAAGAACTGCTGAAGGACAAGGGGCTCAATGACGAGGCGGCCGACATCGCCCGTCACTTCCCCTACGGCGGCAAGATCAAGCGCATCTACGTGACCGCCGCGCAGCTGACCGCGCTCAATGCGGGTGAGCTGGGCGTGGTGCAGCTCAACGGCCGTTACCTGCTGGTGACCGCCGAGCTGCTGGCGCAGTCGGAGGCCGTGTTCGCCGCATCGGTGGCGCTGAAGGTCGATCCGAATGCACCGGCCGAAGAAGATCCGTATGCGGATCCGCAGTTCCAGGTGCCGGACGACCTGGTCTGGTAAGCAGGCCTGCAGGATGACGAGGACGCCGGGCATTGCCCGGCGTTTTCGTCAGTGCGTGCCGGTGGCGCTGCGCCGCGCGCGGATCAACGGCAGGCTCAGCGCGAAGAAGCACAGCAGGGCGCCGACCAGGGCAAAGCCGCTGCCGGCGAGGAACGCGGTGCGGCCGTTGTCGATGGGCCACAGCTGGCCGGCGATGAGTGCGCCGAGCACGCCCCCGACACCGGACGAGAATCCGTACAGCAGGCCCTGGCCGTGGCCGTTGAGCCGGCCCGGGAAATAGGTCGCCAGCATCTGCATGGCCGCGGCGAAGAAGGCGGCGAAGCCCAGCGCGTGTGCGGTCTGCGCCAGCAGCATCACCGGCAGGTTTTCCGGGAACAATGCGGTGACCGCCCAGCGCAGGCAGGAGCTGACCAGCGCGATCAGCAGCATCCAGCTTGCGTCGTAGCGGCGGAAGAAGCGGCCGATGGTGAAGAACACGCCCACCTCGAACACCACGCCGATGGTCCACAACAGGCCGAGGGTCGAGGTGCGGTAGCCGTGGTGGTCCATGTAGACCGAGAAGAACGTGTAGTACGGCCCGAACGACAGCTGTTCCATGAACGCGGCCAGGAAGAACGCGAGCACCGGCGGCCGGCGCACGATCTTCCAGAAACCGCTGGCGTCGCCCTCGGCCTTGCCGATGCCGCGTGCGTACTGGTTGCTGAAGGCCGAAGCCACCAGCAGGGCGAACAGCGGCAGCATCATCCACGGCAGCAGCCCGGCGCGGCTGCCGCTGCCGTCGCCCTCGATCAGCCAGCCGAACAGGGTGACAATGGCGATGAAGCCCAGCGAGCCCCAGACCCGGATCAGCCCGTAACGATGGCTGTCGCTGCCCAGGTGGGTGAGGGTGATCGACTCGAACTGCGGCATCACCGCGTTGTAGAAGAAGCAGAACACCACCATCGCCGGGTACATCCACGGCTGCGGCAGCGGCAGCAGGAACACCGCGAAACTCAGCAGCGTCAGCAAGCAGCCCACCCGCAGCAGGCGGATCGGGCGTGGCGAGGCCGCCGCCAGTGATGTCCAGGTGCTGGGCGCGATCACGCGGGTGGCGTACCACAGGCCCATCATCACGCTGATGGCGGTGACGCTCATCCCGCGCGCGGTCAGGAACAGGCTCCAGTACGGCGTAAACGCGCCGAGCGCGGCGTAATAGAACAGGTAGAAGCTGGACAGGCGGGCGGCGGGAACGGTCATCGCGGGAATAATGCACACTGGCGCCGGGCCATGCCCAGCGGACGGGAGATGGCGCCGGGCCTGGCCCGGGCGCTACCGCCTCATTCGGGGTCGTAGTCGAGGTTGGAGGCCAGCCAGCGCTCGGCCTGGGCGCGGTCGACGCCCTTGCGGCGGGCGTAGTCGCTGACCTGTTCGCGGCTGAGGCGGCCCACCACGAAATACTGGCTCTGCGGGTGGCTGAAGTAGTAGCCCGACACGGCGGCGGTGGGCAGCATGGCGAAGCTTTCGGTCAGCTCCATGCCGGCGTTGGCCTCGGCCTGCAGCAGGTCGAACAGGCGGCGTTTCTCGCTGTGCTCGGGGCAGGCGGGATAGCCGGGCGCCGGACGGATGCCGCGATACTTTTCGTCGATCAGGGCTTCGTTGTCCAGCGTCTCGGCGTGGTCGTAGCCCCAGAATTCCGTGCGCACGCGCTGGTGCAGGCGCTCGGCCAGCGCTTCGGCAAAGCGGTCGGCCAGTGCTTTCAGCAGGATCGCGTTGTAGTCGTCGTGGTCGGCTTCGAAGCGCGCGACGTGGGCGTCGATGCCGATGCCGGCGGTCACCGCGAAGGCGCCGATCCAGTCCTGCCGGCCACTGTCGGCAGGCGCGATGAAATCGGCCAGGCAGAAGTCCGGGCGCTCGGCCGGCTTGTCCACCTGCTGCCGCAGGAAGTGCAGGGTGGTCTCGCCCTGCGGGTGCTGCACGCGCACGTCATCGCCGACGCTGTTGGCCGGCCACAGCCCGAACACGGCCTTGGCCTGCAGCCACTTCTCGCCGACGATGCGGCCGAGCATCGCGCGTGCGTCGCGGTACAGCTCGCTGGCCTGGGTGCCGACGATCTCATCGGTGAGGATGGCCGGGTACTTGCCGGCCAGTTCCCACGCCTGGAAGAACGGCGTCCAGTCGATGTAATCGACCAGTTCGGCCAGCGGGTAGTCATCGAACACATGCAGGCCCGGCAGTTTGGGTGCCGGCGGTGTGTAGTTCACCCAGTCACCATGGAACTTCTGCCCACGCGCGTGTTCCAGCGACACCAGGCGCTTGGCATCGCCGCGGTTGCGATGGCGGGCGCGGATTTCGGCGTAGTCGGCTTCGTTGGCGGCGACGAAGGCTTCGCGCAGATCGCGCGAGATCAGCGACTGGGCCACGCCGACGGCGCGCGAGGCATCCTTCACCCAGACGGTCGGCGCCTTGTAGTGCGGGTCGATCTTCAGCGCGGTATGCGCGCGCGAGGTGGTCGCGCCGCCGATCAGCAGCGGCAGGTCGAAGCCCTGGCGCTCCATTTCGCGCGCCACGTGGCTCATTTCTTCCAGCGAGGGCGTGATCAGCCCGGACAGGCCGATCAGGTCGGCGTTGTGCTCGCGCGCGGCGTCGAGGATCTTCTGCGCCGGCACCATAACGCCCAGGTCCACGACCTCGAAGTTGTTGCAGGCCAGGACCACGCCGACGATGTTCTTGCCGATGTCGTGCACATCGCCCTTCACCGTGGCCATGATGATCTTGCCGTTGCTGCGGGCGGTGTCGCCGCTGCGCGCCTTCTCCGCTTCGATGTAGGGCAGCAGGTAGGCCACGGCCTTCTTCATCACGCGCGCGGACTTCACCACCTGCGGCAGGAACATCTTGCCGGCGCCGAACAGGTCGCCGACCACGTTCATGCCGTCCATCAGCGGGCCTTCGATCACGTCCAGCGGGCGGCTGGAGGCCTGTCGCGCCAGCTCGGTGTCCTCTTCCACGAAGGCATCCAGGCCGTGCACCAGTGCATGCGCCAAGCGCTGTGCCACCGGCTTCTCGCGCCAGGCGAGGTCTTCGGTTTTCGCCGCGCCCTTCTTGCCCTTGTAGCGCTCGGCAATCTCCAGCAGGCGTTCGGTGGCATCGCTGCGGCGGTTGAGGATCACATCCTCCACGCGCTCGCGCAGTTCCGGCTCCAGCTCGTCGTAGATCGGCATGGCGCCGGCGTTGACGATGCCCATGTCCATGCCGGCGGCGATGGCGTGGTAGAGGAACACCGAATGGATGGCCTGGCGCACCGTTTCGTTGCCGCGGAACGAGAACGAGACGTTGGAGACGCCGCCGGACACATGGCAGTGCGGCAGGGTCTGCTTGATGATGCGGGTGGCTTCGATGAAGTCGACCGCGTAGTTGTCGTGCTCTTCGATACCGGTGGCGACGGCGAAGATGTTGGGGTCGAAGATGATGTCCTGCGGCGGGAAACCGATCTCATCGACGAGGATGCGGTAGGCGCGGGTACAGATCTCGACCTTGCGTGCGCAGGTGTCGGCCTGGCCGGCCTCGTCGAAGGCCATCACCACCGCGGCGGCGCCATAGCGAAGCACCTTGCGGGCGTGTTCGCGGAACAGCGCCTCGCCTTCCTTCAGCGAGATCGAGTTGACCACGCTCTTGCCCTGCAGGCATTTCAGGCCGGCCTCGATCACGCTCCACTTGGAGGAATCGACCATTACCGGAATGCGCGCGATGTCCGGCTCGGACATGATCAGGTTGAGGTAGCGGGTCATCGCCGCTTCCGAATCGATCAGGCCCTCGTCCATGTTGACGTCGAGGATCTGCGCGCCGCTGGCCACCTGCTGGCGGGCCACGTCCACGGCTTCTTCGTAGCGGCCTTCCTTGATGAGCTTGCGGAACTGCGCACTGCCGGTGACGTTGGTACGTTCGCCGACATTGACGAACAACAGGTCCGGGGTGATGACCAGCGGTTCCAGGCCGGACAGGCGGGTATAGGGCGAAGTGCTCATGCGGCCTGCTGCTCCTGTGCGCCGGGCAGGGCGCGCGGCGGCAGGCCGGCCACGGCCGCGGCGATGGCGCGGATGTGGTCCGGCGTGGAGCCGCAGCAGCCACCCACCAGGTTCAGCAGGCCAGCCTCGGCGAAGCCGCGCAGGGTGGCGGCCATTTCCTCGGGCGTCTCGTCGTACTCGCCGAAGGCATTGGGCAGACCCGCATTGGGGTGGGCGCTGACGTGGCAGTCGGCCACCTGGGACAGGGTTTCCACGTGCGGGCGCATGGCGTCGGCACCCAGCGCGCAGTTCAGGCCGATCGACAGCGGGCGTGCGTGGGCAAGCGACGCATGGAACGCATCGGCGGTCTGCCCCGACAGGGTGCGGCCGGAGGCATCGGTGATGGTGCCGGAGATCATCACCGGCAGGCGCGCGCCGCGTGCATCGAAGGCCTCTTCCAGCGCATACAGCGCGGCCTTGGCGTTGAGCGTGTCGAAGATGGTCTCCACCATCAGGGTGTCGGCACCACCGTCGATCAGACCTTCGATGGCCTCGCGGTAGGTATCGCGGAGTTCGTCGAAACTGGTGTTGCGGAAGCCGGGATCGTTCACGTCCGGGCTGATCGAAGCGGTACGGCTGGTCGGCCCGATCACGCCGATGACGAAGCGCGGCTTGTCCGGCGTGGTTGCTTCCACGGCATCGCAGCAGGCACGCGCGACGGCGGCGCCTGCCTTGTTCAGCTCATACACCAGGTGTTCCAGGTGGTAGTCGGCCTGGCTGACCGAGGTGGCGTTGAAGGTGTTGGTTTCCACCAGGTCCGCACCGGCCAGGAGGTAAGCGGTGTGGATATCGCCGATGACCTGCGGCCGGGTCAGCAGCAGCAGGTCGTTGTTGCCCTTCAGGTCATGGCCTTCTGGCGTGCCGTGGTCGCAGCCGGGGCCATGGCTGTGGTCGTAGCCCCCGGCGAAACGTTCGCCGCGGTAATCCGCTTCCTGCAGGCCATGGCGCTGGATCATGGTGCCCATCGCCCCATCAATGATCAGGATGCGCTCGCGCAGCGCGGCGAGCAGGGCATGGGCACGTTCGGGATGCAGCCAAGGCATGGCGGACACGGCGACCTCAGGGCTTGTTGGCGATCAGCGAGATGACTTCAAAATGCGGCGGGCGCTTTTCACGGGTCACCGTTTCCAGGCTGGAGACCTGCAGCCCGGCCTTGTCGACGAACTTGCGCAGTTCCTTGTCGCTGAAGCCGAGGTTGACGTGGCCATAGGCTTCCACCGCGGCCTTGTGCTCGTGGCGGGCCAGGCTGCACAGCAGCAGGCGGCCACCCGGGCGCAGCACGCGCGCGGACTCGGCCACGGCCTGCGCCGGCTTGCTGGCATAGGTCAGCGCGTGCATCAGCACCACCAGGTCGAACGTGCGGTCCTTGAAGGGCAGGGCGTGCATGTCGCCCTCGCGCACCTCCACGTTGGGCAGGCGGCGCAGGCGCTCGCTGGCGGCGGCCACCACGCGCGCGCTGGTGTCGATGCACACGTAGCGGCTGGCGTGCGGCGCGACCAGTTCAGCCAGCACGCCGTCACCGGAGGCGATGTCCAGCACGTCGCCGGTTTCCAGCAGCGGCAGCGCCGTGCGTGCCAGCGCTTCCCAGGTGCGGCCCGGCGAGTAGTGGCGTTCCATGTCGCCGGCCACGCTGTCGGCCCAGTTCTGGTCGGCGGCACGGCTGGCCATCACCGCAGCGACGCGTTCAGCATCCTGGCGCAGCAGCGGGTCATCGCTTCCGTTGCTCAAGGCATGCCACAATGCGCGCTGCGCCGGGTCCAGCTGGGCATCGTCGAAGCGGTAGTAGGCCGACACGCCGGCACGGCGGTCGCGGACCAGGCCCGCTTCCTTCAGGCGCGCCAGGTGGGTCGACACCCGCGGCTGCGCCAGCCGGGTGATCGCCGACAGCTCGGCCACGGTCAGCTCTTCCTGTTCCAGCAGCGCCAGCAGGCGCACACGGGTGGCGTCGGCGAACACCTTCAGGCGGGTCGACCAGTCTTCCAGATCCATGAATATCTACCTATCGCGATATAGAGATATATTCGCCGACGGCGCCTGTCCCGGTCAAGCCGCCACCGCCCCCAAGTCAGCCGCCGTTGCCCGGCCCCGGTACAATCGGCGCACCTGGGCACGCTGTGCGTGGCCCATATCATCATGTCCCTGGGAGGGTGTTGTGGATTTCAGCTTTACTGAAGAGCAGTTGATGCTGCAGGACGTTGCGCGGCGCATCGCGCAGGAAAAGATCGCCCCGAGCGCGGAGCACCATGACCGCACCGGCGAATTCCCCCTGGAGAACATCCGCCTGCTGGGCGAGAACGGCCTGATGGGCATCGAAGTGCCGACCGAATACGGCGGCGCGGGCATGGACCCGATTGCGTACGTGCTGGCGATGGTGGAGGTCGCCGCCGGTGATGCTGCGCATTCGACGATCATGTCGGTCAACAATTCGCTGTTCTGCAACGGCATCCTGACCCATGGCAGCGAGGCGCAGAAGCAGAAGTACGTGCGCGCGATCGCCGAGGGCGAGGCCATCGGTGCCTTCGCCCTGACCGAGCCGCAGTCCGGTTCGGATGCCACGGCCATGCGCTGCCGCGCGGTCAAGCAGGCCGACGGCACCTACGTCATCAATGGCAAGAAGAGCTGGATCACCTCCGGCCCGGTGGCCAAGTACATCGTGCTGTTCGCGATGAGCGAGCCGGACAAGGGTGCGCGTGGCATCACCGCCTTCCTGGTCGACACCGACAAGGCCGGTTTCGGCCGCGGCAAGACCGAGCCGAAGCTGGGCATCCGTGCCTCGGCCACCTGCGAGATCGAGTTCAACGATTACGTGGCCCAGGCCGAGGACGTGCTGGGCCAGGAAGGCGAGGGCTTCAAGATCGCCATGGGCGTGCTCGACGCCGGCCGCATCGGCATCGCCTCGCAGGCCATCGGCATCGCCCGTGCTGCCTATGAGGCAACCCTGGAATACGTGAAGGACCGCAAGGCCTTCGGTGCCGCCATTGGTACCTTCCAGATGACCCAGGCCAAGATCGCCGACATGAAGTGCAAGCTGGACGCGGCCCTGCTGCTGACCCTGCGCGCTGCATGGGTGAAGGGCGAGGGCAAGCGCTTCAGCAACGAAGCGGCCATCGCCAAGCTCACCGCGTCCGAAGCGGCCATGTGGATCACCCACCAGGCCGTGCAGATCCACGGTGGCATGGGCTATTCCAAGGAAATGCCGCTGGAGCGCTACTTCCGTGATGCCAAGATCACCGAGATCTACGAAGGCACCTCGGAAATCCAGCGCCTGGTGATCGCCCGCAACGAGACGGGCCTGCGCTGAGTTCAAGCGGCCGCGCCGCTGCAATGGCGGCGCGGCCGTGCGTGGATGCCCGCTGACGTTGGGCCGTGTGTAGATCCACGCCATGCGTGGATGGGCCGTGGCATTGGATATCTGTAGAGCCGAGCCCATGCTCGGCTCCGGTACAGGCAGCCGAGCATGGGCTCGGCTCTACAGAAAGCGATCGCGCGCGCAAGCCCCGCTAAAATGCAGGCCGTTTTTATCAAGGTCTGCACGATGATCTATCGCGGTTGGGGATTCATGACGCTGGTGACGCCGATTGCAGGCATCCTGCTGCTGGCGTACTTCTTCCCGCACGACGGCCCGAAGGGCAACATTCCGCTGCAGCAGGTGCTGCTGGGTGGAGGCCTTGGCGCGGCCGTGAACGTACTGCTGGGCCTGTGGTTGAACCGCGCGCCGCGGCAGAAGGGCGAGGCGGCGCCGCATCATGTCTTCTTCGTGCCCATGCAGTGGGCCGCGCTGGTGATCGTGGCGGTGTGTGCCGTGGTCGCGCTGCTGCGCTGAGGGGCAGGGTTGCCTGTAGAGCCGAGCCCATGCTCGGCTCGGGCAGAAGCAGCCGAGCATGGGCTCGGCTCTACAGAAAGCGGCAACAAAAAAGGCCCCGGATCGCTCCGGGGCCTTTTCATTTCTGCCTACTGCCGGATCAACGATCCGGGCGGTGTGCGGCTTCGGCGTCGCGCTGGCGCTCCATGAACTCCTTGGAGGGTTCATCCAGCTTGTCGCCCAGCATGCGGCGCACGACCACGAAGAACACCGGGATCATCAGCAGGCCCAGCAGGGTGGCGAACAGCATGCCGCCGATCACGCCGGTACCGATGGCGTGGCGGGAGTTGGCGCCGGCACCGGTGGAGATGGCCATCGGGATCACGCCCATGATGAACGCGAACGAGGTCATCAGGATCGGGCGGAAACGCAGGCGGGCCGCTTCGATGGTGGCATCGCGCAGGGTCTTGCCCGCGGCACGCTGTTCCACCGCGAACTCCACGATCAGGATCGCGTTCTTTGCGGCCAGGCCGATCACCGTGATCATGCCGATCTTGAAGAAGATGTCGTTGGGCAGGCCGCGGATCATCGACAGGCCGATGGCACCCAGCACGCCCAGCGGCACCACCAGCAGCACCGCCACCGGGATCGACCAGCTTTCATACAGTGCGGCAAGGCAGAGGAACACCACCACCACCGACAGCACCAGCAGCAGCGTCGCGGCGTTGCCTGCCAGGATTTCCTGGTAGGACATGCCCGACCAGTCATAGCCGTAACCGGCCGGCAGGTCGTTGGTGACGATGTCTTCCATCGCGGTCATCGCTTCACCCGAGCTCTGGCCCGGGGCCTGCGAGCCGACGATGTTGATGGCCGAGTAACCGTTGTAGCGGCTCAGCGACGGCGGTGCCGACACCCATTCCGACTTGACCACCGTGTTCAGCGGGATCATGGCGTTGGTGCCGTCGGCATTGGTGGTCAGGCTGGAGGGGCTGTAGAAGCTCTTCAGCGATTCCTGGCCGGTGCGGTACGGCGCGTCGGCCTGCATGGTCACGCGCTTGATGCGGCCCTGGTAGAAGAAGTCGTTGACGTACACCGGGGCCAGCATCAGCTGGATGGTGCTGTACACGTCCGACACCGACATGCCCATCGACTGCGCCTGCACGCGGTCAACATGCAGCGCCAGCTGCGGGGCGTTTTCCAGGCCGTTCGGGCGGACGCCGGTCAGCTTGTCGCTTTCCTGTGCGGCCTTGCCCAGCAGGACGTTGCGCGCCTGCGTCAGCTGTTCGTAGCCCTGGCCACCACGGTCCTGCAGCCACATGTCGAAGCCGCCGAACTGGCCCAGGCCCTGCACGGTCGGCAGGTTGACCACGAAGATCTGCGCTTCCTTGATGCCGTAGAACGCGCCGTTCATGTTCTGGATGAACTCGGGCACGGTGACCTTGCGGTCGGCCCACGGCTTGAGGCGGATGAAGCCCATGCCCACGTTCTCGCCCGAACCGACGAAGCTGAAGCCGGCAATCTGCATCAGGCCTTCGTAGCCTTCCTGGTCCTTCAGGATGCCGCGCATCTGCGAGAAGACTTCGTTGGTCTGGCCCTTGGTCGAGCCCGGCGGCAGCTGCACGATGGCCAGTGCGTAGCCCTGGTCTTCTTCCGGCAGGAAGCTGCCCGGCATGCGGGTGAACAGGAAGCCGCACAGTGCGGTGAGCACCACGGCCAGGATCATCCAGCGCGGCGCGTGCTTCACCGCCGAGGTGATGTGGCCGACGTAGGTCCCGCTGATCTTGTCGTAGTACTTGTTGAAGGTACGGTAGACGATGTTCGGGTTGTCGTTGTGGGTCGGCTTGAGGAAGGTCGCGCACAGGGCCGGGGTGAAGCCCAGCGCCAGGAACGCGGAGAACGCCATCGAGATGGCGATGGTCAGCGCGAACTGCTTGTAGATCTCACCGGCCGCACCGCCCTGCAGGGCCGAGGGGATGAACACCGCGGCCAGCACGACGGTGATGGCCACCACCGCGCCGGTGATCTGGGTCATCGCCTTCTGCGTGGCCGGCTTCGGCGCCAGGCCTTCCTCGGTCATGATGCGTTCGACGTTCTCGATCACCACGATCGCGTCATCGACCACGATGCCGATCGCCAGCACCATTGCGAACAGGGTCAGCTGGTTGATGGTGAAGCCGATCAGCCACATGCCCAGGAACGTACCCAGCAGGGCCACCGGGATGACCAGGGTGGGGATGATCGTCGCGCGGAAGTTCTGCAGGAAGATCAGCATCACCAGGAACACCAGCAACACCGCTTCAAACAGCGTCTTGACCACTTCCTCGATGGAGATCTTGACGAAGGTGGTGCTGTCGTACGGCGAGAACCAGCTGACGCCGGCCGGGAAGCTCGGCTGCAGCTCGTCCATCTTGGCGCGCACGGCATCGGCCACGTTCAGGGCGTTGGCGCCCGGCAGCAGCTGGATGGCGAAGGCACCGGCGGCCTGGCCGTTGTACTGGGTATCGAAGCCGTAGTTGTTGGCACCGAAGGCGACGCGGGCGATGTCCTTGAGCAGCACGCGCGAGCCGTTGGCATTGGCCCGCAGGATGATGTTCTCGAACTCTTCAGGCGAGCTGAAGCGGCCTTCGGCCGAAACCGTGGCAGTGAAGTGGCCATCCGGCGAGGGATCCGAACCCAGCGAACCGGCCGCGAACTGCACGTTCTGCGCGCGCACGGCCGCCAGCACTTCGCTGGCCGACAGGCCGTAGCCCTGCATCTTTTCCGGGTTCAGCCAGATGTTCATGGCGTACTCGGAACCGAACTGCTGGGTGCTGCCGACGCCGGGGATACGCGAGACCTGGTCGAGCACGCGCGAACCGACGATGTCGTTCAGGGCGTCGCGGCTGATCGTGCCGGTGTCCGAACGCAGGCCGACCACCATCAGGAAGCCGGCGTTGGCCTTGGCCACCACCACGCCCTGCTGGGTCACTTCCGAAGGCAGTCGTGGCGTGGCCAGCGACACCTTGTTCTGCACCTGCACCTGGGCGATGTCCGGATCGGTACCGGTCTCGAAGGTCAGGGTGATCTGCGCACGGCCATTGGAGGACGAGGACGAGCTGAAGTACAGCAGGTGATCGATACCGGTCAGCTGCTGCTCGATCACCTGGGTGACCGATTTTTCAGTGGTGTCCGCGCTCGCGCCCGGGTAGGTGGCCTGGACGGTCACCTGCGGCGGGGCGATGTTGGGATAGGACTCGACGCCGAGGTTGAGGATCGCGATCACGCCGCTGAGCGAGATCAGGATCGCTACCACCCAGGCGAAGACTGGATGTTCGATGAAAAATTTAGGCATGACGGAAGGTTCCCGTTACTGCTTGTTCGATTCGGTGGCGGCAGGCTCGGCCTTGTCGGCGGCCTCCGGCTTGGCCGGCGCCTTCTCGGCGCCGCCTGCAGCCGCGGCTGCCGGGGCTGCACCGGCGGCGGGCTGGCCGTTGGCATCCTGGCCCGGGGTCCAGGGCTTGGCCGTGGCCGGCGCCCCTTCCTTGACCTTCTGCACGCCTGCCACCACGACCTTGTCACCGGCGGCCAGGCCGTCGCTGACCATCCAGTTGCCGCCCTGTGCGCCTTCGGTCTTCACGTTCTTGCGCACGACCTTGCCGTCGGCGCCGACCACCATCACGAAGCCGCCGGCGCTGTCACGCTGCAGGGCCTGCTGCGGGATCAGGAAGGCGTTGTTGCGTTCGCCCAGGTTGGCCTGGAAGCTGACGAAGGCACCCGGCAGCAGGATCTTCTGCGGGTTGGGCAGCACCGCGCGCAGCGAAACCGCACCGGTGGCCGGGTCGACCGTGGTGGACGAGAAGTCCAGCGTGCCGGCTTCGCCGTAGGCGGTGCCATCGGACAGCTTGACGTTGACGGTGGCCTTGCCATCGCCGGACAGCGCCAGGGCGCCACGCGCCTGCTGGGCACGCAGCTGGCTCAGCTCGTCCACGCTCAGCGAGAAGTTCACGTACAGCGGGTCGAGCTGGTCCACGGTGGTCAGCAGGGTCACGTCGCCCTGGCCGACCAGGGCACCTTCGGTGACCTGCTGCTTGTTGGCCACGCCGCTGATCGGCGAGGTCACTTCGGCATAGCCCAGGCTGATGCGCGAGGAGGTGACCGAGGCTTCGGCCTGCTTCACCGCGGCCAGCGCGGTGCGCTCGGCGGCTTCGGCGCTGTCCAGGTCGGACTTGGACACGTACTGCTGCGGCGCCAGCGAACGGGCGCGGTCGGCGGCGACCTTGGCGTTGGCGTAGGTCGCGCGGGCCGAGGCCAGCTGTGCTTCCGACGCGTTGAGGCTGGCGCGCAGCGGGGCCGGATCGATCAGGAACAGGGTCTGGCCCTGCTTGACCTCGCTGCCTTCCTGGTAGACGCGCTTGAGCAGCACGCCCGGCACGCGCGCGCGCACGTCGGCGCTGCGGAACGGGGACAGGCGGCCGACCAGTTCACGCTGCAGCGGCAGGGTCTGCGGCTTGGCGTCGATCACGCCCACCTCCGGCGGCGGGGGCGTCTGCTGTTCCGGCTTCTTGCAGGCGGCCAGCGCGACAGCAACGGCGCACGTCAAGGCAAGGGTGCGGAGTGGGGCGGTCATCAGGAGGAACTCCGGGGTTGGTTTGTAGTGGGGGCCACCGACGGCGTTGGCGCAAAGGCGCGCAGGAAGCTGTCGACGGAGAATTCTGCCCAGCGCCGACGCAGCTGCGCGTCATCGCGATGGGGGGTATGGAAACGCTGTTTGTCGAAATCCTGACCGGCGATCATGCTCAGCAGCAGTTCGGCCATGAAGTGCGGGTCGTCATGCCGGAGCTGGCCACGCATGCAAACGGTTTCAATCCATTCAGCAAGATGAAGCGTCAATGCGCCGGCACCATGCCGGTACAGCGTACGCGCCTCTTCGGGAAACTGCGCCGCATCAGCGGCAATCACCCGGCAGGCCTGTCCCACATGCGGCTGGTTGAAATGCTCCAGGAAGTCGGTGGCGAACTGCAGAAGGCTGGCACGCAGGTCGTCAGTGCGGAGTGCACGGACCATGGCCCCGGTAGCGTGGCCGACGTGGCGCTGCATGACCCGCCGCAGCAGATCCTGCTTGCTGCCGTAGCGCGAATACAGGGTCTGCTTCGAACAGCCGGCATGCTGGGCCACCGCATCCATGCTGATCTGCATGCCTTGGTGGGCCAGCAGTTCGCGCACGGCATCGAACACGCGCTGATCGCGCGCATCCAGGGCAGCGGGGAGGTAGGCCGGGTTCACGCGGTGGACTATACCGTCCAGTTCAGGATTGTGGAATCGTGCCGATAGTCCTGTCCGTCCCGACAGCGGGCGCTGCGCGCGCTTATTCCGGTAACACGGTTTGCCGATCCTGTCGGTATCGCGTCGCCGGGTGACGACGCCATACCGGTGCGAACTGAATAGGCGTCTAAACCGGAGCAAACCCGGCATTTCATTATTCCGTCCTGCAGCAAGGCCTTTTCCTGCAACAGGGCTACAATTTCATTTTCCCAACTGAGCAAGCGCATCGCTCTGCCATGAAACCGCAAAAAACCGCAGCCAAGACCGTGAAAAACAAAACCAAGCCAGCTGAGTCGGAGGTCGCAGTGACCGCTGGTTTCTCCCTGGAGCCGGTGTACACGGCCTTGCGCAAGCGTTACCCCGCGGCCGCGCAGGCCGAGGCAGTGGCATTCGCAGCCGATTTCTACAAGCGCATGGAGTCGGACGAGTTCCCGCACCACACCGCTGAAGAGTGGGCGGCGCTGGCAGCAGACACCCTGGAGTTCGCGCGTGCACGCAAGGCCGGCAAGGCCAACGTGCGCGTGTTCAACCCCACAGCCAAGGCCAACGGTTGGGAATCGCCGCACACCGTGCTGCAGATCATCAACGATGACATGCCGTTCCTGGTCGACACCGTCACCATGTCGCTGGCCGAACAGGGCGTGGGCGTGCATGTGCTGGGCCACCCGGTGCTGCGCTTCACCCGCGACAAGGCCGGCAAGCTGGCCAAGGTCGGCGAGGGCGATGCCGAGTCGGTGATGCTGCTGGAGATCGACCGCCAGCCGGCCGAAGCCATGGCCGCCATCGAGCAGGCCATCAACAAGGCGCTGGATGAAGTGCGCGCCATCGTGCGCGACTGGCAGCCGATGAAGGACAAGGCGCTGGCGCTGGCCGACGACCTGGGCAGCCGCCAGCTGCCGGTCGACGATGCCTCGCGTGCCGAAGCGCAGCAGTTCCTGCGCTGGGCCGCCGACAACCACTTCACCTTCTTCGGCTACCGCGAGTACCGCGTGGAGAAGCAGGGCAAGGAAGACGTGCTGGCGCCGCTGAACGACACCGGCCTGGGCCTGATGCGCGGCAAGGACAAGTCCGCCGCACGTCCGGTCAAGACCCTGGCTGCGCAGGGCCTGAACACCACGTCCGGGCTGAAGGACGCGCTGATCCTGACCAAGACCAATGCCCGTTCGCGCGTGCACCGCGCCGGCTACATGGACTACATCGGCGTGCTGGAATTCGACGCCAAGGGCAGGATCATCGGCGAACAGCGCTTCCTGGGCCTGTTCACCTCCAGCGCCTACAACCGTCGCCCGTGGGAAATCCCGCTGGTGCGCCAGCGCCACGAATACGTGATGAAGCAGTCCGGCCTGGCCCCGGCCAGCCACAGCGGCAAGGCCCTGCGCCACATCCTGGAAACCCTGCCGCGCGAAGAACTGTTCCAGTCCAGCGAGGACGAACTGTTCCGCACCGCCATGGGCGTGCTGGGCCTGCAGGAACGCGTGCGCAGCCGCCTGTTCCTGCGCCGCGACAAGTACAGCCGCTTCATTTCCGCGCTGGTCTACCTGCCGCGCGAGCGCTTCAACACCGACGTGCGCCTGCGCATCGAGGCGATGCTGAAGGAAGCGCTGCACGGTGAGTACGTGGACAGCTCGGTGGTGCTGGGCGAATCGCCGCTGGCCCAGGTGCACCTGATCGTGCGCCCGAAGCCGGGCGAAATGCTCGACGTCGATACCGCCGAACTGGAACAGAAGCTGGCCCAGGTGCTGCGCAACTGGCAGGACGACCTGCGCGAAGCGCTGGTGACCCGCCATGGCGAGACCGAAGGCCTGCGCATCGCTGCCCGCATCGGCAAGGCGCTGCCGGCCGGCTACATCGAAGACAACAGCACCGCCGTTGCCGCCAACGATGTCAGCCAGCTTGATGCCCTGACCGGTCCGGACGACCTGCGCCTGAGCCTGCAGGCCGTGCCGCGCGAAAGCGGCGATGGCCTGCGCCTGAAGCTGTACCGCCAGCTGGATGACATCCCGCTGTCGGACGCGCTGCCGATGATGGAAAACATGGGCCTGCGCGTGATCGCGGAGCGTCCGTACCGGCTTTCGGTCGACAACGCCCCGGTGTACGTGCAGGACTTCGAGGTCGAATCGACCGCCGGCGCCATCGATGCCGCCCGCGTCGATGAGGCCTTCGGCGAGACCTTCGCCCGCGTGTGGCACGGCGATGCCGAGAACGATGGCTTCAACCGCCTGGTGCTGGCCGCGGGCCTGCATTGGCGCCAGGTCGCCATGCTGCGTGGCTACTGCAAGTACCTGCTGCAGACCGGCGTGCCGTTCTCGCAGGCGTACGTGGAAGGCACCTTCTCGCGCTACCCGCTGCTGGCCCGCCTGCTGGTGGAACTGTTCGAAGCCCGCTTCGATCCGGCCACCGGCCACGAGAGCAAGGACGACATCGCTGCCGGCCAGGCCCAGCTGAAGGCCCACTTCGATGTGCTGGCTGCCGCCGACGATGCCACCCTGAAGGTGCTCAAGACCGTCGTCGATGCGCGCAAGGGCGACCGCGATGCGCAGATGCAGGCCGCGCGCGAAGCGCTGCTGAAGCTGATGGACCGCGTGTCCAGCCTGGATGAGGACCGCATCCTGCGCTCGTTCATGGGCGTGATCGACGCGACCCTGCGTACCAGCTACTACCAGACCGATGCCAACGGCCAGCATGGCCATGTCATCAGCTTCAAGTTCGATTCGGCCCTGGTGCCGGACCTGCCGAAGCCGCGTCCGTACCGCGAAATCTTCGTCTACGGCCCGCGCGTGGAGGGTACCCACCTGCGCTTCGGTGCAGTCGCCCGTGGTGGCCTGCGCTGGTCGGACCGTCGCGAAGACTTCCGCACCGAGGTGCTGGGCCTGGTCAAGGCGCAGATGGTCAAGAACACCGTCATCGTGCCGGTCGGCGCGAAGGGCGGCTTCTTTGCCAAGACCCCGCCGGTGAACGGTGACCGCGATGCGGTGTTCGCCAACGGCGTGGCCTGCTACAAGCTGTTCATCCAGGGCCTGCTGGACATCACCGACAACATCGTCAATAACAAGATCGTGCCGCCGGTGGATGTCGTGCGCCACGACATGGACGATCCGTACCTGGTGGTGGCGGCCGACAAGGGCACCGCGACCTTCTCCGACATCGCCAACGGCCTGGCCATCGCGCACGGCTTCTGGATGGGCGATGCGTTCGCTTCCGGTGGCTCGGTCGGTTACGACCACAAGGGCATGGGCATCACCGCCCGCGGTGCGTGGGAATCGGTCAAGCGCCACTTCCGTGCACTGGGCCGTGACAGCCAGAGCCAGGACTTCACCTCGGTCGGCGTGGGCGACATGTCCGGCGACGTGTTCGGCAACGGCATGCTGCTGTCGCGCCACATCCGCCTGGTTGCTGCGTTCGACCACCGCCACATCTTCCTGGACCCGAACCCGGATGCGGCCACCTCGTTCGTCGAGCGTGAGCGCATGTTCACCGTGCCGCGTTCGAGCTGGGCGGACTACGATGCCAAGCTGATCAGCAAGGGTGGCGGCATCTTCCCGCGTACCCTGAAGTCGATCGAGATCACCCCGCAGGTGCGTGAAGCGCTGGGCCTGGACGAGAACGTCAAGGCGCTGTCGCCGAACGACCTGATGAGCGCGATCCTGAAGGCGCCGGTCGACCTGCTGTGGAACGGCGGCATCGGTACCTACGTCAAGGCCGCCAGCGAGCAGCACAGCGATGTCGGCGACCGCGCCAACAACGCCCTGCGCGTGAACGGTGGCGAGCTGCGCTGCAAGGTGGTGGGCGAGGGCGGCAACCTGGGCATGACCCAGCTGGGCCGCATCGAAGCCGCCCAGGCCGGCGTGCTGCTCAACACCGACTTCATCGACAACTCGGCCGGTGTGGACACCTCCGACCATGAAGTCAACATCAAGATCCTGCTCAACGATGTGGTGCGCGCCAAGAAGCTGACCGTCGAGCAGCGCAACAAGCTGCTGGCGTCGATGACCGACGAGGTCGCCGACCTGGTGCTCAACGACAACTACCGCCAGAACCAGGCCCTGAGCCTGATGGAGCGGATGGCGGTCAAGCGCCTGGGTTCCAAGCAGCACTTCATCCGCACCCTGGAACAGCAGGGCCTGCTCGATCGCCAGATCGAGTTCCTGCCGTCCGATGCCGAGCTGTCGCAGCGCAAGGCACGCGGCCAGGGCCTGACCCGTCCGGAACTGTCGGTGCTGCTGTCCTATTCCAAGCTGGTGGCATTTGCCCAGCTGCTGGATTCGGACATCCCGGAAGATCCGTACCTGTCCAAGGAACTGCAGCGCTACTTCCCGACCCCGCTGCAGAAGAAGTACGCCGACGCGATGGAGCGTCACCGCCTGAAGCGCGAAATCATCGCCACGGCCGTGACCAACCAGACCATCAACCGCATGGGCGCCACCTTCCTGATGCGCATGCAGGAAGACACCGGCCGCTCCATCGCCGAGGTCGCCAAGGCGTACACCATCAGCCGCGAAACGCTGGATGCACGCGCGCTGTGGGCACAGATCGACGCCCTCGACGGCACCCTGCCGGAGTCGGTGCAGATCGACGCGCTGGAAGTGATCTGGAAGCTGCAGCGTTCGTTCGTGCGTTGGCTGCTGTCGCGCCCGGGCGCGATGCCGGGCATCACTGAAGCCGTCAACCGCTACCAGGGCCCGTTCAACGACATCCGTGTTGCCTCGGGTGTGCTGCCGGATTCGCAGCGTCCGACCTACGAAGCCCTGGTGGCCGAGTGGAAGGAAAAGGGCCTGCCGTCCGCGCTGGCCCAGCAGCTGGCCGAACTGCACTTCCTGGAGCCGGCGTTCGACATCATCGAACTGGCCCGCACCCGCAAGCTGAAGCCGGTGGACGTGTCCAAGATCCACTTCCGCCTGGGCGATGCCCTGCAGCTGCCGTGGCTGTTCGAGCAGATCGACGCGCTGGAGGTCAACGGCCGCTGGCATGCCGTGGCCCGTGGCGTGCTGCGTGACGAACTGGCCGCGCACCACCGCAACCTGGCCGGCCAGGTGCTGGGTACCAAGGGCAGCAGTGCTGAAGCCAAGGTCGCCAGCTGGATCGGCCGCGACGACAGCAGCCTGCGCTTCACCCTGTCGATGCTGGCCGAACTGGCCGAGCAGAAGACCCTGGACTACCCGACCGTGTCGGTCGCGGTGCAGCGCCTGGGCCAGCTGGCCGCACATGGCGCGTAAGTGATGTAGCGCCGGGCCACGCCCGGCAAGCGTGAAACGGAACGGCCCCGCGAAAGCGGGGCCGTTCTGCGTTGGGGGTCTGCCGTTCGCCGGGCATGGCCCGGCGCTACCGGGGCGCGGGGTTCCAGGTAGCGCCGGGCCGTGCCCGGCGAGCGCAGCGGCGCTCGGTTATGCTCTTGGCCAGCCTTCCCCCGGATCCACCGATGAGCGACACCCCCCGCATCGCTTTCCTGGCCAGCACCGCCGAACCGGCGCAGATGGCCCGCGCGGCGATGGTTTCCCGCTACGGCGACCACGCGCCCGACCAGGCCGACGTGCTGTGCCCGCTGGGCGGCGACGGCTTCATGCTGCAGACCCTGCACCGGCATGGCCGCCTGGGCAAGCCGGTGTTCGGCATGAAGCTGGGCACCGTCGGCTTCCTGATGAACCAGTACCGCGCCGAAGACGATGTGGTTGCACGCATCGCCCGCGCCGAGCCGGCCAACCTGCGGCCGCTGGAAATGCTGGCGCTGACCGAATCCGGTGCGAGCACCGGTTCGCTGGCCTACAACGATGTCTCGCTGCTGCGGCAGACCCGCCAGGCGGCGCACATCGGCATCGATCTCAACGGCCAGGAACGGGTGGCCGAGCTGATCGGCGATGGCGTGCTGGTGGCCACCCCGGCCGGCAGCACTGCCTACAACTATTCGGCGCACGGCCCGGTGCTGCCACTGGGGTCGCATACCATCGCCCTGACGCCGTTGGCCCCGTACCGGCCGCGGCGCTGGCGCGGTGCCATCCTCAAGGCCGACACCGAAGTGCGCTTCCGTGTGCTCGATCCCTACAAGCGCCCGGTCAGCGTCACCGCCGATTCGCACGAGACCCGCGACGTGGTGGAAGTCACCATTCGCGAGTCGAAGGAGCACCGGGTGACCCTGCTGTTCGACCCGGAACACAACCTGGAAGACCGGATCCTGAGCGAACAGTTCGTTTTTTGACGACAATACGCTGCCGGCCCCGCCGATCGCTTGAAGGACCCCCCACCGATGGGCGACAACTCCCCCCGCCTGCTGACCGTCGCGGTGACCTCGCGCGCGCTGTTCGACCTGGAAGAAAGCCATGCGCTGTTCGAGAGCGATGGCGTAGCGGCCTATGCCGAGTACCAGCGCCAGCACGAGGACGACATCCTTGGCCCTGGCGTGGCGTTCCCGGTGGTGCGCAAGCTGCTGGCGCTGAACCAGGGTGCCAGCCCGGAGAACCCGCGCGTCGAGGTCATCCTGCTGTCGCGCAATTCGGCCGATACCGGCCTGCGCATCTTCAATTCCATCCAGCACTATGGGCTGGGCATCATCCGCGCGACCTTCACTGCGGGCGAGCCGACCTGGCCCTACGTGAAGCCGTTCGGCACCGACCTGTTCCTGTCGGCCAATCCCGAATCGGTGCGCAGTGCGCTGCGCCATGGCATCGCGGCGGCGACCATCCTGCCCAAGCCCCCGGGTGAAACCGCGGCGGCTGCCGCCGACCAGATCGATATCACGCGCCCGGCCGGACAGCTGCGCATCGCCTTCGATGGAGACGCGGTGATCTTCGGCGACGAGAGCGAGCGGATCTCGCGCGAGCAGGGGGTTGAGGCCTTCGGCCGCCACGAGCGCGAGCGCGCCCGCGAGCCGCTCAGTGGTGGCCCGTTCCGCGGTTTCCTGTCGGCCCTGCACACGCTGCAGGAAGTGTTCCCGGCGGGCGACAGCGCGCCGATCCGCACCGCGCTGGTCACCGCGCGTTCGGCCCCCGCGCACGAGCGGGTGATCCGCACCCTGCGCGAGTGGGGCGTGCGCCTGGACGAGGCCCTGTTCCTCGGCGGCCGCCACAAGGGCCCGTTCCTGCAGGCCTTCGGCGCGGACATCTTCTTCGATGATTCGCAGCACAACATCGACAGCGCCCGTGAACACGTGGCCGCCGGTCACGTCCCGCACGGCGTGGCCAACGAGGGCTGAGCCCGGCGCTACGGATTCGACGGGTGGGTGCCAACCGTTGGTTGGCATCGCCGGGCATGGCCCGGCGCTACCGGATGGGGCGGGCCGCGGTGGTAGCGCCGGGCCATGCCCGGCGAGCGCAGCGGCATGGGGCTACGGGCTTCCCGACATCCCCAACTGCAGGTCCACCACCTTCCAGCGCAGGCCCTGCGGCTCCAGCACCACCTTCATCGGTGGCTCGCCGGGGCCGCGCTGGACGTCAATTACGAAGCGGTCCAGCGCCTCGAAATGGTGTTCGGCGTTCTTCAACGGCCGCGCCGGTTCGGTCGGGCCGAACGCATCGCCGCCCTGCAGTTCATTGCGACCGCGCTTCCACAGCACGTGGCCCTGCAGCATCGCGCCGATGCCGGTCGGCGTGACCATGGTGTCCACCGCCGCACCTCCCAGCTGGTCACCCAGCCCGTACAGCAGCGCGCCGAACGGGCTGGCCGCCACGTCCGGCCCCGCCTGCCGCACCAGGTAATCGTTGAGCTGGGCGCGCAGGCTGCTGCGTACGCGCGGAAAATCCACGTAGCGCTCCAGCCGCGCGGTATCGCGCTGCTCGATGGCCTTGGACAGGCCGTGCACGGTCAGGTACGGGCCACTGAACCACCAGGCGGCCACGGCCAGGACGAGGGCAACCAGAATGCCGATGAGTTTCTTCATGGCGCCCAGACTGCCGCAACTACGGCAGCCGCAGGTTAAGCGTCAGTGACTGGGTGAGCCGCTGCCGTCGCCGAAGGCGGCCACCAGCCGCTGCCGATCGGCGCCATCCAGCGCCTCCAGGCGGGTCTGCAGCACCTGTTCGAGGCTGGCCACGCGGGTGGTGCCGAGGATGCCGCTGGCCACGCCGGGATGCTGCAGTACATAGGCGAAGGCGGTCTGCGCCGGCTGCTGGCTGTGCACCGATGCCACTGCGTGGCGCATCGCGCGTGCGCTGCGCATCAGTGCGCGGCTGCTGGGCTTCAGCCACGTGCGCGCCAGGTACCAGGCGTCGGCCAGCCGGGGCAGGCGTGGCCGGGCCGGGAGCAGGTGGCCCTGGGCGAGTACGGTACCGGCCAGCACGCCGATGCCGGCGGCGGTGAGCTGGTCGATCAGCGGCTCGCGGTCCTGCTGCAGGGCGTTGTAATCCAGCAGTACCACGTCGAAGGCCTCGGGGTGGGCGATCATCCAGCGCAGCGTCACCGCCGAGTGCGTATTGATACCGGTGCAGCGCACCAGGCCGCGCTCGCGCAGGCGCTGCAGCGCCGCCAGCAGGTCATCGTTGATGTCGTGCTCGCTGGCGCCATGCAGCTGGTAGATGTCCAGGTAATCCAGCCCGAGGTTGCGCAGCGACGCCTCGCAGCTGGCGGTGATCGCCGCCGCGGAGAAATCACGCTGCTCGGCACCGCTGATGCCGGCCTGGCCGGTCAGCGTGCCGCCCTTGCTGGACACCACCAGGGACTCACGCGGAAAGCGCGCCAGCAGCGGGCGCAGTATGCGGCCCAGGCGCGGCTCGGCATGGAAGCCGGAATAGTTGTGGCCGGTGTCGAGCAGGTTCACGCCCTGTGCCAGGGCATGCTCGACCACGGCGGCCGCAGCGCCTTCCGCGAAGCGGCGGTGGCCCCAGAAGCCGGAACAACCCAGGCCGATCGGCGACACCTGCAGGCCGGTGCGGCCGAGCACGCGCCGCTGCCGGGCCAGGGGTAGTGCCTGCGCCATCAGAATTCCAGGTCCAGGGCGGCGCAGAGGTAATCGACGAACGGGCCCAGTGCGGCCAGATCCTTGCCCAGCGTGGACAGCAGCCGCGGGCCGGTCATGGTGTCGTCGTCCAGCGAGCGCCACATCACCCAGTTGCGGTGCTTGAGGTCGTCGATGAACTCGAAGTCGGCGGGGAAGCCGCGCGGCGGCCGCACCAGTTTCTCGGTCTGCTCGAAATCAAAGCGCTTGCGCAGGGCCGGCGCATGCGCAGCCGCCTTCCAGCTGCCCGGGTTGTCGAGGATGAAATGACGGATGCGCCGCTGCGTGTCCGGCTCCGGATGCCACAGGCCGGCGCCAACGAAACTCTCGCCGGGCTGCAGGTGGATGTAGAACGAAGGCGCGGCCACTTCGCGGCGACGCTCATGGAACAGGCGGGCGCCCTGCCAGGTCTTGTACGGCGACTTGTCGTTGGAAAACCGCGCGTCGCGGTGGATGCGGAACAGCGAGCCGCCGACACCGCGCGTGTCCGAACGGAAGTGGTCGCTGACTTCGGTCAATGCCGGCTGCAGGTCGCCCAGCAGGCGCAGGAACGGCTGCCGCACATGGTCTTCGTACTGCTGGCGGTGGTCGTTGAACCAGGCCTTTTCGTTATGCCGCGCCAGGCTGCGCAGGAACTTGAAACTGGCGTCGGAGAAATACGTGCTCACAGCGTCTCCTGCAGGTGGTGGCCCCAGTCGCGCAGCGACTGCAGCAGGCCAGCCCGGCGCGCGTCATCGGGCGCTTCGGCGGCCAGCGCGTCGATCTGCTGCTGGTACTGGGGCAGGTTCAGTTCGCCCAGGCCGCTCTCGCCGAGCAGGCGCTGGCGGCGGTAATCCTGCCAGCGCTCGTGTTCATCCGGTGCGAGGCTGTCGGGATGGTTGCGTGCGCGGTAGCGGAACAGCAGCTCGGGCAGGCGCGGGTCGCGGAAGCGGCCTTCCAGCGCGGCCAGCTGCTGCGGTGCACTGGTGCGGGCCAGGGCCAGCAGCGGCTTGTCGCCCGCCCCGAGGAAGCCGTCATACAGCGAGGCGTCCACGTCGGACACGACGGCCGGCCGCGGCTGGTTGAAGATCTGGCGCGCCTTCTCGGCCAGCGGTGCGGCAACCGCGCGCAGGCGCTCGGCCTTGGCTTCGATCGCGGCCACGTCCAGGCCCAGGCGTGCGTGGTCGTCGGCGCGCAGGTGGTTCCAGGCCACCAGCGCCGGCACCTTGTTCAGATGCACTTCCTTCAGCGGCACGCGGGCCACGCCCTCGGGCAGTTCGCTGGCGCGCATGTACAGGCGCTGGGCGATCACTTCGGCCGGCAGCTCCAGCAGGTCATCGATTTCGCCTTCCAGGTCGAACACGATCACCCGGTTGTTGATGGTCGGGTGCATGGCCAGCGGCAGCACCGGCGCCGCGCACAGGCGGCTGGCCGGGTAGCGCATGGAAATGTGCAGCACCGGGTTCATCGCGGCCACGTCCAGCAGGCTGCCGACGAAGCGCTTGTCGCGCAGCTTCAGTGCGTAATCCCACAACCGCGGCTGCGACTGCTTGAACAGCCGCGCCATGCCGATGGTGGCGCGCACATCCGACAGTGCCTCGTGCGCATCGCCTTCGCGCACGCCGTTGGCTTCGGCCAGGTGCTCCAGCTTGAACGAGGTCGCGCCATCTTCGCGCAGCGGCCACTGGATGCCGTCCGGGCGCAGGGCGCGCATCATCCGCAGCATGTCCAGCAGATCCCAGCGCGAATTGCCGTTGCGCCACTCGCGCTCGTACGGGTCGTGGAAGTTGCGGAACAGGCCGTAGCGGATGAACTCGTCGTCGAAGCGCAGGGTGTTGTAGCCCAGCGCGCAGGTGCCCGGGCGCGACAGCTGTTCGTTGATGCGGTCGAAGGCCTCGGCTTCGCTGATGCCCTCGGCCATGGCCTGCTGCGGGGTGATGCCGGTGACCAGGGTGGCCATGGGCGACGGCACCAGGTCATCGGCCGGCCGCACGAAGAAACTGACCGGCGTGTCGATCACGTTCAGATCGGCATCGGTGCGCATCGCCGCGAACTGCGCGATGCGGGTGCGGCGCGGGTCCTGGCCGAAGGTTTCGAGATCGTAGAACAGGAAGCTGTCGGCCATCAGTGTGCGCCCTCCAGGACCGGCAGCTGCGCATGGATCTGCGCTTCCAGCGTGGCCCAGTCGATGTTGTACAGGGTTTGGTGGCCTGCGGTGGCCGCCACCAGCATGTCGCGCTGGATCTCCGTGCGGCGCAGCGCTTCGGCATACGGCGTGTGCAGGAAGGTGACCATGGTGTAGTGCGGCACGAAGCGCGTGGGCCAGCGCCGCTGCAGTTCCTGTTCCAGCTCGCGCTGCAGCAGGAAGGCCGGATCGGCGACGCGGTCGCGCATCTCCAGGTAGTTCTCCAGCGCCATCTGCTGGATGGCACGCGCATTCGGCTTGCGCTCGGCCTCGAAGGCGGCGAAGGCGCCTTCGAGGTCGTCCGCCTCCTGCAGGTGGCGGGCCAGTGCCACGCAGTCCTCGAAGGCGCAGTTCATGCCTTGGCCGTGGAACGGCACCATTGCGTGCGCGGCATCGCCGATCAGCACGGCGCGGCCGGCCTGGTGCCAGCGCTGCAGGGTGAGCGTGCCCAGCAGGCCGGGCGGATGCTGTTCCCAGTCCGCGCGCAGGTCCGGGATCAGCGGCAGCGTGTCGGCGAACTCACGGGCGAACAGCGCCTCGGCCTGCGCACCGGTATTGACCGTGGCAAAGCTTGGCTCGCCCTTGTTGGGCAGGAACAGGGTGACGGTGAACGTGCCTTCGTGGTTGGGCAGGGCGATGCACATGTAATGGCCGCGCGGCCAGATGTGCAGCGCGTTGCGCTCGATGCGGAAACCGCCGTCGGCCGCAGGCGGGATCTCCAGTTCCTTGTACGAGTGGTCGAGGAAGGCAATGTCCTCGCCCAGCGGCGCACGCCGGTTCATGGCTGCGCGCAGTGCCGAACCGGCCCCGTCGGCGCCGATCAGCGTGTCGAAACGGATGTCGTGCGGGCTGTCGTCGCGGTCATCGATGAAGCGCGCGTAGCCGGCATCGAAATCGACGGTGTGCAGGCGGCGATGGAAGTGCACGGTGGCGCCGGCCTGTTCGGCCAGTTCCAGCAGCGTGGTGTTCAGGCCGCTGCGGTGGATCGACCAGATCACTTCGCTGTCGTCGCGCCCGTAGCGCTGCAGCTGCGGTTCGCCCTCGCGCGGGTGCACCATGCGGCCGCGCATCATCACCGCGCGGGCCATCACTTCGTCTTCCACCCCGGCCTGGCGCAGCGCGTTGCGGCCGCGTTCGGCCAGCGCCAGGTTGATCGAGCGGCCGCTTTCATAGTCGGCCACGCGCGGGTCGCCACGGCGTTCGTACAGGGTGATCCGCCAGCCCTGGCGGGACAGCAGGATGGCCAGCAGGGAACCGGCCAGGCCGGCACCGATGATGCTCAACGAGCGGGATGCATGTGCGATCAACGAACTGTCCAGCAAGAGGTGGGGGAGCGGCTTACAGGCCGGCCCAGGCTTCCACTTCCTCGACGAAGTGGTGCACGTCCAGGTAGCGGTTGTAGAGCGGGGTGGGCGAAATGCGGATCACGTCCGGCTCGCGCCAGTCACCCAGCACGCCGATGGCGCGCAGGTGTTCGAACAGGGCGCGGCCACGTTCGCGGCCGGCGAGTACCCGCAGCGAGAGCTGGCAGCCGCGGCGTTCCGGTTCGGACGGGGTGACGATGTCCAATACCTGCGGCAGGCGTGCACGCACCAGAGTGTCGAGCAGGCCGGTGAGGGCCAGCGACTTGCGGCGCAGCGCTTCCATGCCGGCCCGCTCGAACAGGTCCAGCGATGCGCGCAGCGGCGCCAGGCCAAGGATCGGCGGGTTGCTCAGCTGCCAGCCTTCGGCGCCGATGGCCGGGTTGAACTGCGGCGCCATCTGGAAGCGGGTCGCTTCATCGTGGCCCCACCAGCCAGCGAAGCGGGGCAGGGTGGTGTCGCGGTGGTGACGTTCGTGCACGAAGGCACCGGCCACGGCGCCCGGGCCGCTGTTGAGGTACTTGTAGTGGCACCACACCGCGAAATCCGGCGCGACATCGTGCAGGTGCAGCGGCAGGTTGCCGACCGAATGGGCCAGGTCGAAGCCGATCCGGGCGCCCTGCAGGCGCGCGATGCGGGTGATCGCATCGAGGTCGAATGCCTGGCCGGTGCGGTACTGCACGCCCGGCCACAGCACCAGCGCCAGGCGCGGGCCGTGTTCGCCGATGGCGCGTTCGATGGTGGCCATCGAGATCGTGCCGTTGGCTTCATCCGGCTGCACTTCCACCAGGCAATCGGCCGGGTCGAAACCGTGGAAGCGGATCTGCGCTTCCACCGCATGGCGGTCGGTCGGGAAGGCGCCGGCTTCCATCAGGATGACCGGGCGCTCGGCAGTGGGCCGGTAGAAGCTGACCATCATCAGGTGCAGGTTCACGCTCAGCGTGTTCATCGCCACCACTTCGCTGGGCAGCGCACCGACCACGCGGGCCAGCTGCGCGCTGACCAGGCGGTGGTAGGACAGCCACTGGGTGGGGCCGGTGAAGTGGCCTTCCACGGCCAGCTCGCCCCACTGCTTCATCACTTCCTGCACGGCGGCCTGCGCGCCACGCGGCTGCAGGCCCAGCGAGTTGCCGACGAAGTAGGTCTGTTCGCCGCCGCCATGGCGCGGAATCAGGAATTCATTGCGCAGCGGGCGCAGCGGATCGGCGGCGTCCAGGGCGATGGCGTGGGTGCGGCTGAGCAGGTCGGACATGGTCGGGCAACAGGCTGCAACGGGGCTGCCAGTGTAGCGCCTGGGATGGTGGGACCGACGCCCGGAACGCCTGCGTGCCGGTTGAACTGTAGAGCCGAGCCCATGCTCGGCTTCGCGGCCTGGCAGCCGAGCATGGGCTCGGCTCTACAAGGGCCATGCCCGGCGAACGTTCAGCCCGCCGCCGGTACCGGCAGCGGATCCACATGCCCACATTCGCTGCAGGTGCGCAGTTCCAGGCTGGCCTGGTAGCGCGCGAACACCTTGGGCAGGTCGGTCTCGATGTTCTGCAGCGGGAAATACTCTTCGTGCAGCTTGTGGTTGCAGCGCTCGCAATGCCAGATCACGCCGTCCTTCTCATGCGGCAGGCGCTTGCGCTCGACCACCAGGCCGATGCCGCCAGGCGGGCGCCGCGGCGAATGCGGCACCCTGGCCGGCAGCAGGAAGATCTCGCCGGCGCGGATGGGGATGTCACGTACCGCGCCATCCTCCTGCACCTTCAGCACCATCTCGCCTTCCAGCTGGTAGAACCACTCCGGGCCTTCGTCGTAATGGTAGTCGGTGCGCGAGTTCGGCCCGCCCACCACCATCACGATGAAGGCGCCGTTGTCGATCATCTTGTTGCCCACCGGCGGCTTCAGCAGGTGGCGGTGTTCTTCGATCCAGGCGTGCAGGTTGATCGGCGAGGCGAGCATGGTCGGTTCCCCTGGGAGGTCAGTCGCGCTTGCCCTTGCGCGGCACGTAGGACAGGGCCTTTTCGTAAGCCGGCTGCAGGTCTTCCTGCGAGCCCACGTCGATGCCCATCTCGCGCACGCGGCCGTCCTTCAGGCTGTACACCCAGCCATGCACCATCAGCTTCTGGCCGCGGGCCCAGGCGTCCTGCACGATGGTCGAGCGGCACAGGTTTGCGACCTGTTCGATCACGTTCAGTTCGCACAGGCGGGCGTGCTTGAGCTCATCAGTCTCGATGGCGTCGATGATCGCGGTGTGCTTCTGCATCACATCACCCACGTGGCGCAGCCAGTTGTCGGCCAGGCCGACGCGGGTGTTGTGCAGGCAGGCGTGCACGCCGCCGCAGCCGTAATGGCCGACGATCAGGATGTGCTTCACCTTCAGCTGGTCCACCGCGTACTGCACCACGCTCAGGCAGTTCAGATCGGTGTGGGCCACGACGTTCGCCACGTTGCGGTGCACGAACACTTCGCCCGGGGCCATGCCGATGATCTGGTTGGCCGGCACGCGCGAATCGGAACAGCCGATCCACAGGTATTCCGGGTGCTGCTGCTTGGCCAGCTGGTGGAAGAACTCGGGGTCTTCCTTCTCGATGCGGTCGGCCCAGTCGCGGTTGTTCTGCAGCAGCTTGTGGATGTCTTTCATGTTCGGGTCCCTGGCGTCGGGTGGGCGAGGGGCGTGGCCGTCCGGCCGCGCCTTCGCGGGAAACAATGCGCTCAGTCGCTGGCGGCGGTCTGCGCGCGGTGCCAGCGCATCCACTGCGCCAGCTCGGTGAAATGCGGGGTGTCGAGCTTTTCCAGTTCGGCGATCACTGCCTGCTGGTTGGCCTCGGGGTGGTTCTGGCTCAGTTTCAGCTTCAGCTGTACCTGTTCGACCTGGAAGCGGAAGCCGATGATGCCGCGCAGCTGGCGACGGTGGTCGTCACGCTGCGGCTCGAACTGCCAGGCCTGGCCGACGCTGGCTTCGAAGCGGTCGCCGATGTCGGAGACCAGCTGGGCCAGCTCGTCGGTATCGTCGAAACGCTGCAGCTGGCCGCGCAGTTCGGCCGCGGCATAGTTCCAGGTCGGCACGCGTGAGGCGGCTTCCTTGTCCGGGTACCAGCTGGCCGACACATAGCCATGCGGGCCGTCCACCAGCACCTTGGCTGCGCCGTCATGGCGCGCCTGCGGGTTGGCCCGGGCCCAGTGGCCGCGCAGTTCGATCTGGTCGCCGTCGCGCCGGTACAGCACGGGCACGCGGGTCAGTTCGGGCAGGCCATCGTCACCGGTGGTCAGCACGGTGACGAACGGATCACGCGCCAGCAGGCGATCCAGCCAGAGCAGGTCGGTCGCGGCGAAGTCGCGTGGGGTGAACATGGTTCGCGCCTTACGCGCGCGCGCCCAGCGACTGCACCATGCGCCCACGCAGGCCTTCATCGCTGCCGGCCTGCGGCGGCTGCACTTCGTGCAGGCTGAAGCCGCGCACCAGGGCGTCTTCTTCGTCCAGGCCGTCGTACTCGACGAACTCGGCGTCGAACAGCTGCGAACGCGCGGTGTCTTCGCTGTCATAGCTCAGCGTATTGCCATCGCTGTCGAGCACTTCGGCGGTGCCGGCCGGGCGCACGCGCAGGCGGGCCCAGATCAGGGTGTTGCCGAGGCTGGCCAGCCACCAGCTGTCGCGCGCGTCGTGGTTGTTGTCGTTCATGTGTGTGTTACCAGAGCGAAGCCACCCAGAGCAGGGCAGCCATGCCCAGTCCGGCCAGCAGGGTCAGCAGCGATACCCAGGCCGGCGTCGCCAGCCCAGACAGCGAACGGTCCGGCTGCTGGCGGTAATCGCGGCGCAGCAGCCAGGCCAGGGCATCGGGCTTGAGGAAGGCGCCATTGCCGAAGCGCGCGGCGAGCGCCGGATGGCGGTCGCGCACGTGCACCAGGGTCAATGGCCAGAAGATCACGAAGGCACTGAACCCGGCCACTGCGACGCCGACGAAACAGAGGGCGAAGAACAGGGTCATGGGGCAGTACCTCCGTGGTCGTTGGGGGTGGGCTTAGAAGTCCGCGCTGCCCGGGGCGCGCGGGTAGGGGATCGCATCGCGGATGTTGGACAGGCCGCAGACGTAGACCACCAGGCGCTCGAAGCCCAGGCCGAAGCCGGCGTGCGGCACCGAACCGTAGCGGCGGAAATCGCGGTACCAGCTGTAATGCTCGCGATCCAGGCCGAACTGGGCCATGCGCGCATCCAGCACGTCCAGGCGCTCTTCGCGCTGGCTGCCACCGATGATCTCGCCGATGCCCGGGGCCAGCACGTCCATTGCGGCGACGGTCTTCCCATCGTCGTTCAGGCGCATGTAGAAGGCCTTGATGTGCTCGGGATAGTTGGTCACCACCACCGGGCGGCCGACGTGTTCCTCGGTCAGCCAGCGCTCGTGCTCGGTCTGCAGGTCCAGGCCCCATTCGACCGGGAAGTCGAACTTCTTGCCCGACTTCTGCAGCAGGCTGACCGCATCGGTGTAGTCGATGCGCTCGAACGGTGCGTTGATGAAGTCTTCCAGCTTGGTGATCGCGTTCTTGTCCACGCGCTCGGCGATGAAGGCCAGGTCGTCACCGCGCTCGTTCAGCACGGCACGGAACAGGTACTTCAGGAACTCTTCGGCCAGGCGCGCGTCTTCGGCCAGGTCGGCGAAGGCGATTTCCGGCTCGATCATCCAGAACTCCGCCAAGTGGCGGGTGGTGTGGCTGTTTTCGGCGCGGAAGGTCGGGCCGAACGTGTAGACCTTGCTCAGCGCCAGGCAGTAGGCCTCGACGTTCAGCTGGCCGGACACGGTCAGGAAGGTTTCCTTGCCGAAGAAATCGCGGCTGAAATCGATCGCGCCCTTCTCGTCGCGCGGCAGGTTCACCATGTCCAGGGTGGACACGCGGAACATCTGGCCGGCGCCTTCGGCGTCGGAGGTGGTGATGATCGGGGTGCTGATCCAGTTGAAGCCGTTCTCGTGGAAGAAACGGTGCACGGCCTGGGCCAGGCAGTTGCGGATGCGGGTGACCGCGCCGAACAGGTTGGTGCGCGGGCGCAGGTGCGCCACTTCACGCAGGAACTCCGGCGACATCGGCTTGGGCTGGATCGGGTAGGTAAGCGGGTCTTCGACCCAGCCGACCACCTCCAGCGCGCTGGCCTGGATCTCGAACGACTGGCCCTTGCCCTGCGACTTCACCAGGGTGCCGGTGGCGATGACCGAGCAGCCGCTGGTCAGGCGCTTGATCTCGTCGAAATTGGCCAGGGTGTCGTTGGCCACGACCTGGATCGGCGCGAAGCAGGAACCGTCGCTCACATTGACGAAGGCCAGATTCGCTGAACCGCGCACCGTGCGCACCCATCCGCGTACCGTGACTTCGCCGCCTTCCGGGATCTTCCCGGCAAGCGCATGTTCAACGCTGACCACCGTCATGACTTGAATCCTCTGCTGATCGACTCGATCTGTGAACACGGGAGTTTACCGGTTGCAGCGTTCTGCTTGCGAGGCATTTCTGCGCCCCTTGGCTCCTTATAATGTCCCCGTACCCTTGGAGTAAGCCTCATGGCCGTCAGCCTGACCCCCATCGCCTTCGAGCGCGTGCAGCGCTTCGTCGCCCAGACCCCCGGCGCCCTGGGCCTGCGCTTCGGCGTGACCAAGACCGGCTGCTCCGGCTGGGGCCACGTGACCGACCTGGCCCGTGACGAGCGTGACGGCGACACCGTGTTCGACCAGGACGGCGTGAAGATCTATGTCGACGCCAAGAGCCTGGCCCTGGTGGACGGCACCGTGATCGACTTCGGCAAGCACGGCCTGAGCGAGACCTTCACGTTCAGCAACCCGAACGCCACCGCCGAGTGCGGCTGCGGCGAGAGCTTCACCACCGACGCCGACAAGGCCTGAGCCTCGCCAGCGCCTGCCGGGCATGGCCGGGCGCTACCGGAGCCTGCTCGGGTAGATGCCGGCCCTGGTCGGCAGGGAAGGAATCCACGGAATGGAACGACCGGTATTCACCTATCACCCCAACGCCTACGCGCTTTCCTTCGAGGATATCGACGGGGTCTGCGACTGCTGCGGCGAGCCGCGGGCGCTGCGCTACCGGGGGCCGTTCCATACGCCCCTGCGCCCGGATTACCTGTGCCCCTGGTGCATTGCCGATGGCAGGGCCGCAGCCAGCTATGAGGGCGAATTCACGGCCTGGAGTGATATCGAGGGCGTGTCGCCGGACCCGGCCGCCCCGCCGCCGACCATTGCCCGCGAGCTGCTGCTGGAAATCTGTGATCGCACCCCGGGCTATGCCTCCTGGCAGCAGTCGGTCTGGCTCAGCCACTGTGAACGGCCCTGCGCCTTCCTCGGCTATGCCGGCAGCGAAGACCTCCAGCCCATCCTCGATGAGGTCCGGCCGGACGTGGCCGAGGTCAACCCGCGCGACGCCGACTGGGTGCTGGAGCATCTGAGCCGGGATGGCGGGATGGTCGGGTGCCTGTTCCAGTGCCTGGAATGTGGCCAGCACCGCCTTCATGTCGATCTGGGGTAGCCCGGGGCGGGTTCAGGTTGCCTGGCCCCGGCCGGTTGCCCGGCACCCCCCATCTGCGCCATAATGCGCGGCTTCCTGCCTTCCTGGCGGGAACCCTTGCCCCACCGCGGTAACCACGGCGGGGGGCTGTCCGGCCGCAAGGCCACATCCGAAAGGTAGAAAAACATGAGTCGTCATTACGAAATCGTGTTCATGGTCCACCCGGACCAGAGCGAGCAGGTCCCGGCCATGATCGAGCGCTACAAGTCGCTGGTCGAGAACGGCAACGGCACCATCCACCGTCTGGAAGACTGGGGCCGCCGCCAGCTGGCGTACCCGATCCAGAACCTGGTGAAGGCACACTACGTGCTGCTGAACATCGAAGCCGACCAGGCCGTTCTGAACGAACTGACCGAAAGCTTCCGCTTCAACGACGCCGTGCTGCGCAACCTGGTCATCAAGCGTGACGAGGCTGACACCGAGCAGTCGCTGATCATGAAGAGCAAGGACGAGAAGGGTGACAAGCCCGAGCGTGGTGAGCGTCGTCGTCGTGATGACGAAGAAGGCGAAACCACCCCCGCCGCTGACAACGATGCCGGCGACGACGCCGCTTCGGCCGCCTAAGGAGCACTGACATGTCCAAGTTCTTCCGTCGCCGCAAGTTCTGCAAGTTCACCGCTGAAGGTGTCAAGGAGATCGATTACAAGGATCTCAACACCCTGCGCCAGTACCTGACCGAGAACGGCAAGATCGTGCCGAGCCGCGTCACCGGTACCAAGTCGAAGTACCAGCGCCAGCTGGCGACCGCCGTCAAGCGCGCTCGCTTCCTGGCCCTGATCCCGTACACCGACAACCACGACGTCTGATGCCCGGCGGGGCGGCCCGGTGCCGCCCCCGCTGTGCCAGCTATTCGGACAGCCTTTGTTGCGGGGCATTGCCTCGCTAACGAATAACTTATCTGGAGCAATACCATGCAGCTGATCCTCCTGCAGAAAGTCACCAACCTCGGCAACCTGGGCGACCTGGTCGACGTGAAGCCGGGCTACGGCCGTAACTTCCTCGTGCCGCAGGGCAAGGCCGTTCCGGCCACCGAGAGCAACAAGGCCGAGTTCGAAGCCAAGCGCGCCGAATACGAAGCCAAGGCCCAGGCCATCCACGCCGACGCTGACGCCCGCAAGGCCAAGCTGGAAGGCGCGAGCGTGACCATCGCCGCCAACGCTTCGACCGAAGGCAAGCTGTACGGCTCGGTCGGCGCCCGCGAAATCGCTGATGCCTTCACCGCTGCCGGCTTCGAGCTGAACAAGAGCGAAGTCATCCTGGGCGAAGGCGCCTTCCGCAACATCGGTGAGTACGACGTCCTGGTGCACCTGCACGCCGACGTCGAAACCACCGTCAAGGTTGTGGTTGAAGCCGAAAAGGCCTGATCCCAAGCCGCAAGGCCTGGTGTCACCAGAACGGGCGCCCGCAAGGGTGCCCGTTTTGTTTTGTGGGCCCCTGTCCGCGCGGCCGGGCCCGGGTAATGTTCCACGCCCCTCGTAGAACACAGCCACATCGGTATACTCAGGGCGTCACACCCGTTCCACGGCCAGCGATCCCAGCAGGATCAATGACTTGGAGGGTAAGCAGGCCGCTCGCCGGCCCCAGTCCGGAACCTCTATGCGTCTTTCCACGATCAAGCTGTCCGGCTTCAAGTCGTTCGTCGATCCGACCACCCTGCACCTGCCGACCAACATGACCGGCGTGGTGGGGCCCAATGGCTGCGGCAAGTCGAACATCATCGACGCCGTGCGCTGGGTCATGGGCGAAAGTTCGGCCAGCCGCCTGCGCGGCGATTCGCTGACCGATGTGATCTTCTCCGGTTCCAACGCCCGCAAGCCGGTCTCGCAGGCCACCGTCGAGCTGATCTTCGATAATTCGGACCACACGATTTCCGGCGAGTACGCCTCGTTCAACGAAATCTCGGTCAAGCGCACCGTCAGCCGCGACGGCAGCAGCAACTATTATCTCAACGGCACCAAGTGCCGCCGCCGCGATATCACCGATCTGTTCCTGGGCACCGGCCTGGGGCCACGCAGCTACTCGATCATCGAGCAGGGCATGATCAGCCAGATCATCGAGGCGCGGCCGGAAGACCTGCGCGTGTACCTGGAGGAGGCCGCCGGCATCTCCAAGTACAAGGAGCGCCGCAAGGAAACCGAAACCCGCATCCGCCATACCCGCGAGAACCTCGACCGCCTGGGCGACCTGCGTGACGAGATCAGCAAGCAGCTCGAACACCTCAAGCGCCAGGCCCGGCAGGCCGAGCAGTACCAGGCCCTGCAGGAAGAGCGCCGGGTCAAGGATGCCGAGTGGAAGACCCTGGAGTTCCGCGGCCTTGATGGCCGCCTGTCGAAGCTGCGCGAAGGCCTCTCGCAGGAAGAAACCAAGCTGCAGCAGCTGATCGCCGACCAGCGCGAAGCCGAGGCCCGCATCGAGACCTCGCGCGTGCGCCGCGAAGAGGCTGCCGACGCGCTCAATACCGCGCAGGCCGCCGTCTACCAGGTGGGCAGCACCCTGGCCCGCGTCGAGCAGCAGATCCAGCACCAGCGCGAACTGTCGCAGCGCCTGCACAAGGCGCGCGATGAAACCCGGCAGGCATTGTCCGAGCTGGGCCAGCACATCAGCGGCGACGAAGCCAAGCTGATGGTGCTGCGCGAGGCGGTCGACGATGCCACCCCGCAGCTGGAAGCGCTGCAGGAAGAGAACGAGATCAAGCAGGAAAGCCTGCGCGAGGCCGAAGACCGCCTGGCCAGCTGGCAGCAGCGCTGGGAGCAGCACACCTCGCAGAGTTCGGAAGCTTCGCGCGCCGGCGATGTCGAGCGTACCCGCGTGGACTACCTGGACAAGCAGATCCTCGATGCCGACCGCCGCCGCGAGGCGCTGGCCGCCGAGCGCGCCGGGCTGGACGTGGATGCGCTGGAGGAGGCCTTCGAGCAGCTGCACCTGCAGCACGAAACGCAGAAGACCGCGCTGGACGAACTCGGCGAGGACGTCGAGCAGCGCAAGCAGGGCGTGGCCGCCGTGCAGGAACAGCAGCGCACGGGCCAGAGCGAACTGGCCGAACTGCGCAAGCAGGCCAATGGCCTGCGTGGCCGCCTGGCCTCGCTGGAAACCCTGCAGCAGGCCGCACTCGGCCAGGAGCAGGGTGCCGCCGTGGCCTGGCTGAAGGCGCAGGGGCTGGATTCGGCCGCGCGCGTGGGCGAGCGCCTGGACGTCGACGCGGGCTGGGAAAATGCCGTGGAAAGCGCGCTCGGCCAGTTGATCGAAGGCGTGCTGGTGGATGATCCGGCGCGCCTGGTCGATGCACTGGGCGAGCTGGGCGACGGCCGCATCGCGCTGGTGGCCGACGATGCCGGTGAGTTGAAGGTGGCGCCGACGTCGCTGGCGGCGCGCGTACGCGGCCCCGTCGCGATCCGCCGCCTGCTGGCGCACCTGCACGGTGCCCGCGACCTGGCCGAAGCGAAGACGCTGCAGGCCGGCCTGCCCGACGGCGATTCCATCATCACCCAGGGCGGCGAGCGCCTGGGCCAGGGCTGGCTGCGCGTGTCGCGCTCCGGTGCGGCCGAGCAGGGCGCGCTGCTGCGCGAACGCGAGATCAACGAACTGCGCGAGCAGATCGAGCAGCTGCAGGACCGCGAGGCCGAGCTGGAAGAACAGCTCGCTGGTTTCCGTGACCAGCTGCTGGCAGCGGAGCAGCAGCGCGAGGACGCGCAGCGCTCGCTGTACCAGGCCCATCGTGCGGTATCGGAGCTGGCCGGCCAGCTGCAGGGCCAGCAGGGCAAGGTGGAAGCGGCGCGCACGCGCATCGATCGCATCGAAGGCGAGCTGGCGCAGTTGCTGGAAACACTGGACATCAACCGCGAACAGGCGCGCGAGGCGCGCTCGCGGCTGGAAAACGCCGTCAGCAGCATGGGCGACCTGGAGTCGACGCGGCAGGGCCTGGAAGGCGAGCGCCGCCAGCTGACCGATGCACGCGACCTGGCCCGCGAAGCGGCGCGCTCCGTGCGCGAGCGCTCGCATGCCCTGGCCCTGACCCTGGAATCGCAGCGTGCCCAGGTGGCATCCCTGAGCCAGGCGCTGGAGCGCATGAGCACGCAGCGCGGCCAGCTGGATTCGCGCCTGGGCGAACTGCATTCGCAGCTGGACGAAGGCGACTCGCCGGTCGAATCACTGCAGTCCGAACACCAGAACGCGCTGGAAGAGCGTGTGCGCGCCGACCGCGTGCTGACCGAAGCCCGTACGTTGCTCGATGGCATCGACGCCGAGCTGCGCAATTACGAACAGACCCGCCACCAGCGTGACGAGCAGGCGCTGGCCCAGCGCGAGCGCATTTCGCAGCGCAAGCTCGACCAGCAGGCGCTGGTGCTCAGCGCCGAAACCCTGCAGGGCGCGGTGGAAAAGGCCGGTTTCGTGCTGCAGGACGTGCTCAACGCGCTGCCCGATGATGCCCGCCTGGGCGACTGGGAACAGGCGGTGCACCAGATCGATGGCCGCATGCGCCGGCTGGAGCCGGTCAACCTGGCGGCCATCCACGAGTACGGCGAGGCCTCGCAGCGCTCGGACTATCTGGACGCGCAGCACACCGACCTGACCACCGCGCTGGAAACCCTGGAAGACGCCATCCGCAAGATCGACCGCGAAACCCGCGGGCGCTTCAAGGACACCTTCGACCGGGTCAACGCCGGCGTGCAGGCGCTGTACCCGCGCCTGTTCGGCGGCGGCCATGCCTACCTGGAACTGACCGGTGAAGACCTGCTCGACACCGGCGTGACCATCATGGCGCGCCCGCCGGGCAAGCGCGTGTCCAGCATTTCGCTGCTGTCCGGTGGCGAGAAAGCCATGACCGCGGTGGCCCTGGTATTCGCCATCTTCCAGCTCAACCCCGCGCCGTTCTGCCTGCTGGACGAGGTGGATGCGCCGCTGGACGAGGCCAACGTCGGCCGCCTGGCCAACATGGTCAAGGAGATGAGCGAGAAGGTGCAGTTCCTGTTCGTCAGCCACAACAAGGCAACGATGGAGGCGGCCCACCAGCTTTCGGGCGTCACCATGCGCGAGCCGGGCGTCAGCCGCCTGGTCAGCGTGGACCTGGAAGAAGCCGCGCGATTGGCGGGCGCGGCATGACGTGCCATTCTAGTTACCTGAATGAACTAGCCGGAGTACCTACCGAATGACCGACACGGCACTGTTGCGCATCGGCATCCTGGCCGCCGGCCTGCTGCTGGTTGCTGCGATCTTCCTGTTTGGCCGTCCGAAGAAGAAGCCGCAGGGACGTCGCGTGGAGAGCGCCGAACCGACTGCCGGCGAGCGCCGCGAGCCGGTGCTGGGCGAAGACGGCGTGGCCCTGGCCGAGACCCGCAGCGAGCCGGGCCTGGGCGATGAAGGCCAGCAGGCCGAGCTTGGCCTGGCCGATACCGATGCCGGCAGCAGCGATCTGGGCAAGCGCGCGACCCAGGACTTCGACAAGATCGTGTCGTTGTTCGTGGCCGCCCGCGCCGGTGAGCAGCTGCGTGGCGAGGACATCGTGGTGGCGGCCGAGAAGACCGGCCTGGTGTTCGGGCACATGAACGTGTTCCACCGCCTGGTGGAAGGCCATCCCGAGCGCGGCCCGATCTTCTCGATGGCCAGCATCATGAAGCCGGGCAGCTTTGACATGGCCAACATCCGCGCCATGGAAACCCCGGCCATCGCCTTCTTCCTCACCTTGCCGGCCCCGCTGACCGCGCTGGATGCCTGGGAAAAGATGCTGCCGACCGTGCAGCGCATGGCCGAGCTGCTCGATGGCGTGGTGCTGGATGACAGCCGCAACGCCCTGGGCCGCCAGCGCATCGCCCACATCCGCGACGAGCTGCGTGCCTACGACCGCCAGCACCAGGCCCCGCCGCTGACCAAAACCCCGCGCTGGTAAGCGCGTTTTTTCCGGTGTGCCGACCAACGGTCGGCACCCGCCCCGACCAACGGTCGGCACCCACCCGGGTAGATCCACGCCATGCGTGGATGGGTTACGCCGGCACGCCGGTGACCTTCGCGAATGCGCGGCGGAACGCGGCCATTTCCTCTTCGGTGCCCACGGTCACCCGCACGCGTTGCGGCCAGATCGGCCAGCTGCGGCCGATTACCACGCCGGCGTCGGCCATCGCCTTGGCGAACGCGTTGCCATCGCGCTGCACATTTACCACGAAGCAGTTTGCTTCCGACGGCACGCAGCTGAAGCCGCGCTTGCCCAGCCAGGCGATGGTGGCCTGCCGGGCCTTGGCATTCTGCAGTCGCCGCTGCGTGATCAACCGGGGATCCTGCAGGCTGGCCAGCGCGGCCGCCAGCGCCGGCACCGGCAGCGGGTTCTCGCCCAGGCTGGCCAGTTCGCGCAGCCGGTCGGGGTGGGCCGCCGCCACGCCCAGGCGCAGGCCGGCCATGCCGTAGAGCTTGGAGAACGTACGCAGCACGATCAGGTCATCACGCTGGGCCACCTGTGCGATCAGGCTCGGCTGCTCGCTGTACTGCAGGTAGGCCTCGTCCACCAGTACGCGGGTGCTGGTCGGCTTGTTGGCCAGCAGCCAGGCCAGTTCGGCCGGCGGGCTGATCGAGCCGGTGGGGTTGTTCGGATTGCACACGTACACCAGCCCCGTCGGCTGCGCATGCGCCGCAGCCACCATCGCGCGCAGGTCGTGCGCACCATCGGCGCGCAGCGGCACCTTCTGCACATGAGCGCCACGCGCAGCAGCCATGTCACCGAGGGTTTCGAAGGTGGGGTCGGCCACCACCAGCGCGGCCTGCGGGCCGGTCCACAGCGTGGCGGCGCGGCTCAACGGCTCGCTGGAACCCGGGTAGAGGCGCACATGATCGGCCGGGATGCCGGCCTGGGCGACGAAGGCATCGCGCACCTGCCCCGCCAGGGCGAACTGATACCGGCCGCTGCCGGCAACGCTGTCGCGTGCCGCCTGCTGGGCGGCGGGCGAGGGGCCATACGGGCACTCATTGAAATTGAGCAGGACCGGGCCGGCGGCAGCGGGTGCCGCGGTGGGCTGGGCATGGCCGAGGCGCGGCAGGCTGCTGCCGGCGGCGACAAGGCCGACCCCGGCCAGTTGCAGGAAGTGGCGGCGGGAAGCGGGCAGGGACACGGGCAGGATTCCGGAGGGCAACCGCAGCACGCTAACGCTGGTGGGGGCGGGCGGCAACCCGTGGTCTGTAGAGTCGAGCTTGCTCGACTGCTCTTGCCTGGCCAGTCGAGCAAGCTCGACTCTACGAGGTCGGGGTCAGAGCCCCTTCGGGGATCCGACCCCGAGAGGTGCCAGCATTACGAGGCCTGGCGCCCGGGCGCGGTAGAATTCACGGCCATCCCAGAAACACCGGATCCCGATGAGCCCCAGCCCCGCCGAACGCGCCGAAGACCTCCGCCGGCAGATCGCCCAGGCCAACCGCGCCTACCACGAGCTGGACGCGCCGGAGATCCCCGACGTCGACTACGACCGGCTCGTACGCGAGCTGGAGGCGCTGGAACGCGAACACCCGGAACTGGCCGTGGCCGACAGCCCCACCCAGCAGGTGGGTGCGCGCCCGTCCGGCCGCTTCGCCGCGGTGCGCCATGCGGTGCCGATGCTGTCGCTGTCCAACGCCTTCAGCGATGAGGAAGTGGCCGATTTCGTGCGCCGCATCGACGAGCGCCTCGGCCGCCGCAGCCTGCAGTTCTCGGCCGAACCGAAGATGGACGGGCTGGCGATCAGCCTGCGTTATGAAGACGGCGCGTTCGTGCTGGGCGCCACCCGTGGCGATGGCAGCACCGGCGAGGACGTGACCGCCAACCTGCGTGAGATCAACGACATTCCCAAGCGCCTGCAGGGCCAGGACTGGCCCGACGTGCTGGAAGTGCGCGGCGAGGTCTACATGGCCCGTGCCGATTTCGAGGCCTACAACGACCGCGCGCGCCTGCACGGCGGCAAGGTGCTGGCCAACCCGCGCAATGCCGCGGCCGGTTCGCTGCGCCAGCTGGATGCGAAGATGAGTGCGCAGCGCAGGCTGAGCTTCTTTGCCTACGGCACCGGCGACGTGCAGGGCGGTGAACTGCCCGACACCCATTCGGGCACGCTGGCGCAGCTGGGGGCCTGGGGCTTCCCGGTGAGCGAGCTGTGCAAGGTGGTGGACGGCACTGACGGCCTGCTCGGTTACTACCGTGACATCGGCGAGCGCCGCGACGGCCTGCCATTCGATATCGACGGCGTGGTCTACAAGCTCGACGATCGCGCCGGCCAGCAGGCCATGGGCTTCGTCTCGCGCGCGCCGCGCTGGGCCATCGCGCACAAGTTCCCGGCGCAGGAACAGAGCACCACGGTCGAGGCGATCGAGATCCAGATCGGCCGCACCGGTGCCGCAACACCGGTCGCGCGCCTGGCGCCGGTGGCAGTGGCCGGCGTGATCGTCTCCAACGCCACGCTGCACAACGCGGACCAGATCGCACGCCTGGACGTGCGCGTGGGTGACAGCGTGATCGTGCGCCGCGCCGGTGATGTCATTCCCGAAGTGGTCAGCGTCATCCTCGACCGCCGCCCGCAGGGCACCACACCGTGGCAGATGCCGACCCGTTGCCCGGTATGCGGCTCGGAAATCGTGCGCGAAGAAGGCGCCGCCGCGTGGCGCTGCTCGGGCGAACTGAGCTGCCCGGCGCAGCGCAAGGAAGCCATCGCGCACTTCGCCTCGCGCCGTGCGATGGACATCGATGGGCTGGGGGACAAGTACATCGAAACCCTGGTCGACGCCGGCATCGTCAAGCGCGTTGCCGACCTGTACCAGCTGACCCGCGACCAGCTGCTGCATCTGAAACTGGTGCTCGATGCCGAGGATCCCTCGGCGCTGGCCAACAGCCTCAAGCCGCACCTGCCGGCCGAAGGCAGTGGCGATGTGCTCAATGCCGTGCTCAAGCTGGACGGCCAGGACCCGGCATGGCGCGCGCAGGCGCTGGTGCAGCCGGTGGTGTTCGAATGGAACACGAAGAAGATCGCGACCAAGTGGGCCGACAACCTGATCGCCGCCATCGATGCCAGCCGCGAGGCCAGCCTGGAACGGCTGCTGTTCGCGCTGGGCATCGAGCACGTGGGCGAAAGCACGGCCAAGGCGCTGGCGCTGTGGTTTGGTGATCTGGCGCTGATCCGCCGCCTGCCGTGGCCGCTGTTCAAGCGCGTGCCGGATATCGGTGGCGAAGTGGCGCGCTCGCTGGGGCATTTCTTCGAGCAGGACGGCAACCAGCAGGCCATCGATGCGCTGCTGCAGGTCGGCCAGGTCCGCATCCGCGATGGCCACCCGCCGAGCGCCAAGCTGCGCGAGGGCCTGGACCTGGCCCAGTTGCTGGTGGAAGCCGAGATTCCCGGCATCACCCGCCTGCGTGCGGAAAAGCTGGTGGCCGTGCTGCCCAGCGCACAGGCGGTGCTGGACGCCGAGCATGGCCAGTTCGTCAATGCCGGCCTGCCCGATGACACCGCGCGCGGCGTGGCCCAGTGGCTGGACACGGATGGCCATGGCGCGATGCTGCTGGCGGCGGAGACCGAGATGCAGCACATCCTGGCCAAGGCGCCGGCGCTGGCCGAGGTCGTCGCTGGTCCGCTGGATGGGCAGACCGTGGTGCTCACCGGCACGCTGGCCCAGCTCACCCGCGATGTCGCCAAGGATCGCCTGGAAGCGCTGGGGGCCAAGGTCTCCGGCAGTGTCTCCAAAAAGACCAGTTTCCTGGTGGCGGGCACCGAGGCCGGCTCCAAGCTGGACAAGGCGCAGTCGCTGGGGGTGCCGGTGTGGGATGAAGACCGCCTGCTGGCCTATCTGGCCGAACACGAGTAATGACCCCGCCGGGCGCTGCGTGCGCCCGGTCTGACGCATGAGAGGACAACCGATGCAGACCGCCCCGCTGGACTTCCGCCTGGCCACCCGTGCCGACGAGGCGCTGCTGATCGCGCTGATGCGTGAGTTCTACGCCGAAGACAAGATCGAATTCGACGACGCACGCGTGCGCCGTGGCGTCGATGCACTGCTGGCCGACCCGCGCAACGGCGAAGTGCTGCTGTGGCTGGACGAGGCAGGGGAGGTCTGCGGCTACGCGGTCATCGCCATGGGCTTCAGCCTGGAGCAGGGCGGCCATTTCATGCTGCTGGACGAGCTGTACCTGGCGCACCGCGCGCGCGGCCGCGGCCGTGGCAAGCAGGCGCTGGCCACCTGCGAACAGCGTGCGCGCGGTCGCGGTGTCAGCCGCCTGCGCCTGGAAGTGAACCACCACAACGAACTGGCGCGGCGCCTGTACCTGGCCAGCGGCTACATCGATGACACCCGCGATCTGCTGACCCTGCCGCTGGACCACCCGCGCCCGGAGGGCATCCTGTGAGCGAGACCCTGCTGCGCGCGCTGCAGCAGCGTGCCGCGCTCAATGCGCTGGTGCGCCGCTTCTTCGCCGAGCGCGATGTGCTGGAAGTGGAAACGCCGATCCTCTCGGTGGCCGGCAACACCGAACCGAACATCGACAGCTTCCATACCGATTTCAGCGGCCACGTCGATGCCGGTGGCCGCCGCCGCTGGCTGCGCACGTCGCCGGAATTTCCCCTCAAGCGCCTGCTCGCCGCGGGCGTGGGCGACTGCTACGAACTCGGCCGGGTGTTCCGCAATGGCGAGGCCGGTGGCCGCCACAATCCCGAGTTCACCATGCTGGAGTGGTACCGCGTGGGCTGGGACCACCATCGCCTGGTGCAGGAAACCGCCGAGCTGGTGCGCCAGGCGCTGGCGCTGGTCGGGCGCGCGGCAACACTGCGCGTGCTCAGCTACCGTGAACTGTTCCAGCAGCATGCCGGCGTCGATCCGTTCGATGCGGACGAAGGTGCGCTGCGCACTGCGCTGGGTGACGTGCACATCGATCCGGTGGGCCTGACCCGTGACGACTGGCTCGACCTGCTGATGACCCACCGCATCCAACCGCACTTCGATGACGCGGTCATGACCGTGGTGCATGACTGGCCCGCCAGCCAGGCGGCGCTGGCGCGCATCCGCCCGGGCACGCCAGCGCTGGCCGAGCGGTTCGAGCTGTACCTGGGGGCGGTCGAGCTCGCCAACGGCTATCACGAGCTGAGCGATGCAGGCGAGCAGCGTGCGCGCTTCGAACGTGACCAGCAGCGCCGGCACGAACGCGGCCAGGTGCAGCCGGCGCTCGATGAGGCCTTGCTGGCGGCATTGCCTGCGATGCCCGCCTGTGCAGGTGTCGCGGTGGGCGTGGATCGCCTGCTGATGGCGATGAACCGCACGCCGCGCATCGCCGATGTGCTGGCCTTCGATTTCGCGCATGCCTGAACGCATGCGCGTGCGTTGCGCCTGAACAAAACCGACGGATTTCGCGCTTGATTCAGCAAGCACGATGATGGTCTTATCACGCCTGATGCGGGACACTGGCATCGTGATTCATCCGCTCCGTTGGGGAATGCTTTGGTCAAGTGGTTTGCGGTCGTGGCGGCACCGGTGTACTCCATGGCGATATGGGGCGGCGTGCTGCCGTCGTCGGCGTCGGCCCAGCCGGCCGGCTACGAGGGCGAAGTGGTGACCTGCGAATCGCGCGACATGGGCTGGGTGCACTGCGATATCGACGTCAGCAACGGCGTCGACCTGGTGCGCCAGTTGTCGAGCAATACCTGCATCCGTGGCAGCGAGTGGGGCACCGACCGCAGTGGCGTGTGGGTGACCCTGGGCTGCCGTGCTGAATTCCGCGCGCGTTCCGCGCAGGGTGCCGCCGGCACGACTGCTGCCAGCGACGGCAAGGGCAAGCGCCTGGTGCGCCGCGTGGTGCGCTGCGAATCCAACGGCCGACCGCAGAGCTGCCCCGTGCGGCTGGATGGCGCGCCGGTTCGCCTGCTGCGCCAGCTTTCCGTGCTGCCATGCCGCGAAGGGCAGGGCTGGGGCTACAAGCGCAACGAGGTCTGGACCAGCCGCGGCTGCCAGGGCGATTTCGAGGTGGCCGACGATGACGGCCGGTTCGTCGACGTGGCACGCAAGCTGACCTGCGAATCCAAGTCCAAGCGGCGGCGCTTCTGCGGTGCCACCATCTCCACCGAGGCGAAGGTGATCAAGCAGTTGTCCGGCACGCCCTGCGAGGAAGGCAGGACCTGGGGCTGGAGCCGCAACGGCATCTGGGTGGATGGCGGCTGCCGCGCCGATTTCTCGGTGAATTGAGCCCGCGCAGGCTCCAACCGCGCCGGGCGTGGCCCTACAATGGGCCCATGAACACTGCCACCGACCTCGACTACGCCCGCTACGACCACATCCGCCCGATCCTGTGGACCGGCGATGCCCTGCAACTGCTTGACCAGCGGAAGCTGCCGTTCGTGGTCGAACACGTGGTCTGCCATGACAGCGACGAAGTCGCCAGCGCCATCCATGCACTGACCGTGCGCGGTGCACCGGCCATCGGCATCGCCGCTGCCTGGGGCGTGGTGCTGGCGGCACGCGACGTGCAGGCTGCCGATGGTGCACATGCACTGCAGCAGCTGGAACCGGCCCTGCAGCGGCTGAACGCCTCGCGCCCCACCGCGGTGAACCTGGCCTGGGCACTGGCGCGCATGCGCCGCTGCCTGACCGCCGCCGGCGCCAACTGGAAGGCGCTGCTGGAAGCCGAGGCCCAGGCCATCGCCGAGGAAGACCTGGCGGCCAACCGCCACATGGGTGCGCTGGGTGCGGGCCTGATCGAGGCCGGCAGCGGCGTGCTCACCCATTGCAATACCGGCTCGCTGGCCACCGCCGGCTTCGGCACCGCGCTGGGCGTGATCCGCGCCGGCATGGCCCAGCACCGCATCGCCCGCGTGTTCGCCGGTGAAACCCGGCCGTGGCTGCAGGGCGCACGCCTGACCGTGTGGGAGCTGCAGCAGGACGGCATCGACGCCACCCTGATCGCCGATTCGGCCGCCTCGCACCTGATGAAGACCGGCGCGGTGCAGTGGGTGATCGTCGGTGCCGACCGCATCTGCGCCAACGGCGATACCGCCAACAAGATCGGTACCTACCAGCTGGCCATCGCCGCCCGCCACCACGGCGTGAAGTTCATGGTCGTGGCCCCGTCCTCGACGGTGGACATGGAGACCGTGGACGGCAGCCAGATCGAGATCGAGCAGCGCGACCCGGGCGAGTTGTACGGCGTGGGCGGCACCCGCACCGTGGCCGAGGGCATCGCCGCCTGGAACCCGGTGTTCGACGTCACCCCGGGCGAGCTGATCGACGCCATCGTGACCGAGCGCGGCGTCATCCTGAACCCGACCGCCGGGAACATGCGCGCGGCCTTCGGCGGCTGAGGCCGCGCGGGGTCGGATGCCTTTCCGCTGGAAAGGGCTCCGACCCCAGCCCCCGGTAGTGCCGGCCGCTGGCCGGCAGTCCCCTAAGTTCCTGATTTGTGCCGGTAAAATCCCCGTAAAGGGAGGCGGAAAACGGCCTGTTGTGGTAGTATCCACAGGTTGAATCGAGGTTCCGGCACGACCCCCTCCCGCAGAGGGCTGCGCCGGACTGGACCGCTACCAGACAACGGAACCCGAATGGCAGAAACCGCCAAGGAAATCATCCAGGTCAACCTGGAAGACGAGATGCGCAAGAGCTACCTCGATTACGCCATGAGCGTGATCGTGGGCCGCGCGCTCCCGGATGCGCGCGACGGCCTCAAGCCGGTGCATCGCCGCGTGCTGTTCGCGATGAACGAGTTGAACGCGCACAGCAACAAGCCCTACTTCAAGTCGGCGCGTATCGTCGGTGACGTCATCGGTAAGTACCACCCGCATGGCGATCAGTCGGTGTACGACACGCTGGTGCGTCTGGCACAGCCGTTCTCGCTGCGTTACATGCTGGTCGATGGCCAGGGTAACTTCGGCTCGATCGATGGCGACTCCGCCGCGGCGATGCGATACACCGAAGCGCGCATGTCGCGCCTCGCGCATGAGCTGATGGCCGACATCGACAAGGAAACCGTCGATTTCCAGCCCAACTACGACGAAAAGGAACTGGAGCCGACGGTCATGCCGACCCGGTTCCCGAACCTGCTGGTCAACGGTTCGGCCGGTATCGCGGTGGGCATGGCCACCAACATCCCGCCGCACAACCTGAGCGAGTCGATCAACGCCTGCATCGCGCTGATCGACAACCCGGAGATCGACGTCGACGGCCTGATGGAGTACATCCCGGGCCCCGATTTCCCGACCGCCGGCATCATCAACGGCACCGCCGGCATCGTCGCCGGCTACCGCACCGGCCGTGGCCGCGTGCGCATCCGTGCCCGTGCCGATATCGAAGTGGCCGACAACGGCCGAGAATCGATCATCGTCACTGAAATTCCTTACCAGGTGAACAAGGCGCGTCTGATCGAAAAGATCGCCGAGCTGGTCAAGGAAAAGAAGATCGAAGGCATCAGCGAGCTGCGCGATGAGTCCGACAAGGACGGCATGCGCATCTACATCGAGATCAAGCGCGGTGAATCTGCCGAGGTTGTGCTGAACAACCTGTACCAGCAGACGCAGATGGAATCGGTGTTCGGCATCAACATGGTGGCGCTGGTCGATGGCCGCCCGCAGCTGATGAACCTCAAGCAGATGCTCGAGGCCTTCGTCCGCCACCGTCGCGAAGTGGTCACCCGCCGCACCGTGTTCGAGCTGCGCAGGGCGCGCGCCCGTGCGCACGTGCTGGAAGGCCTGACTGTCGCGCTGGCCAACATCGACGAGATGATCGAACTGATCAAGACCTCGCCGAACCCCAACGAAGCGCGCGAACGCATGCTCGCCCGCCTGTGGGAGCCGGGTCTGGTCGGTTCGATGCTCGGCGCTGCCGGTGCTGAAGCCTCGCGACCGGAAGACCTGCCCAAGGGCGTGGGCCTGATCGAGGGCGGCTACCAGCTGACCGAGATCCAGGCCACCCAGATCCTGGAAATGCGCCTGCACCGCCTGACCGGGCTGGAACAGGACCGCCTGACCGACGAGTACAAGCAGCTGCTGGAAGTGATCGCCGGGCTGATCCACATCCTGGAAGATCCCGACCGCCTGCGCCAGGTCATCCGCGAGGAACTGGTCAACGTCAAGGCAGAATTCGGCGACGAGCGCCGCACCGAGATCCGCCACAGCGAAGAAGACCTGGACATCCTCGACCTGATCGCGCCGGAAGACGTGGTGGTCACCGTGTCCCACGCCGGCTACGTCAAGCGCCAGCCGGTGAGCGTGTACCGCGCGCAGCGCCGCGGTGGCCGTGGCCGCAGTGCGGCGGCGACCAAGGAAGAGGATTTCATCGAACAGCTGTGGCTGGTCAACACGCACGACACGCTGCTGACCTTCACCAGTTCGGGCAAGGTGTTCTGGCTGCCGGTGTACCAGCTGCCCGAAGCCGGTTCCAACGCCCGCGGCCGTCCGATCATCAACTGGATCCCGCTGGAACCGGGCGAACGCGTGCAGGCCGTGCTGCCGGTGCGCGAATACGCCGATGGCCAGTTCGTGTTCTTCGCCACGAAGAACGGTACGGTCAAGAAGACCCCGCTGAGCGAGTTCGCCTTCCGTCTGGCCCGCGGCAAGATCGCGATCAACCTGGACGAGGGCGATGCGCTGGTCGGCGTCGGCCTGACCGACGGCGAGCGAGACATCCTGCTGTTCGCCTCGAACGGCAAGACCGTGCGCTTCGGCGAGGACAAGGTCCGCTCGATGGGCCGTACCGCCACCGGCGTGCGCGGCATCAAGATGCCGGCCGGCGAGGAAGTGGTCAGCCTGATCGTGGCCGAGAGTGCCGGCGGCAGCGAGGACGAGAACGAGGACGACAACGGTGTCGAGGACATCGCAGCCAATGGCGATGCGGTGATCGACGGCGCCGACGACGCCAGCGTGCAGTACATCCTGACCGCCACCGAGAACGGCTACGGCAAGCGCACCCCGCTGCCGGACTACCCGCGCAAGGGTCGTGGCACCCAGGGCGTGATCGGCATCCAGACCACCGAGCGCAACGGCAAGCTGGTCGCCGCGGTGCTGATGGGTTCCGATGACGAGGTTCTGCTGATCTCCGACGGCGGTACCCTGGTGCGTACCCGCGGCTCGGAAATCAGCCGCGTCGGCCGCAACACGCAGGGCGTCACCCTGATCCGCCTGTCCAAGGACGAGAAGCTGCAGGCGGTGGAGCGCATGGATGCCTCGATCGACGAGGACGAGGACGAGGTGGCTGCCGCCGCCCCGGCCACGACCGACGGCGCACCGGCTGCGGCCAGCAGCGAGGACGCCGCGCAGGAGTGATCCTGCCGCGATGTGAGGTACCCGACGAGGGCGGCCGGGGGGGGGGGGGGGGGGGGGGGGCGGCAGAGGAAGCGGTAAAATATAA
>NZ_JACVTT010000170.1:0-4364 GCF_016624665.1 Stenotrophomonas sp. S39
CGGCGAACTGCTGGCCGTGCGCAACAGCTGACCATCGGTAGGTAGTGCCGGGGGGGGGGGGGGCGCCCGGGCCCCCCCCCCCCCCCCCCGCCACTACCGGGTCGAGGGCTGCCGGCCGAGGTCGGCTCAGGCGGCGCGCTCGCTGCGGCCGCCATGGAACTGCTCTTCCTCGGTCGAGCCGGTCAGCGCGGTGGTCGAGGACTGGCCCTGCTGGATGGCCTGGGTGACCGCATCGAAGTAGCCGGTGCCGACCTCGCGCTGGTGCTTGACCGCGGTGAAGCCACGCTCGGCCGCTTCAAACTCGGCTTCCTGCAGTTCCACGAAGGCGCTCATCTGGCGGCGTGCATAACCGTGGGCCAGGTTGAACATGCCGTAGTTCAGCGCGTGGAAGCCGGCCAGGGTGATGAACTGGAACTTGTAGCCGTAGCTGCCCAGCTCGCGCTGGAACCTGGCGATCGTGGCGTCGTCCAGGTTCTTCTTCCAGTTGAAGCTGGGAGAGCAGTTGTAGGCCAGCAGCTTGCCGGGGAACTTCGCATGGATCGCCTCGGCGAACTTCCGCGCGAACTCCAGGTCCGGCTTCCCGGTCTCGCACCACACCAGGTCGGCATAGGGGGCGTAGGCCAGGCCGCGGCTGATCGCCTGGTCCAGGCCGTTGCGGGTCTTGTAGAAGCCCTCCACGGTGCGCTCGCCGGTGGTGAACGGCTGGTCGTTGCCGTCGATGTCACTGGTCAGCAGGTCGGCGGCTTCGGCATCGGTGCGCGCCACCAGCAGGGTCGGCACGCCCAGCACGTCGGCGGCCAGGCGCGCGGCGTTGAGCTTTTCGATGGCTTCGCGGGTCGGCACCAGCACCTTGCCGCCCATGTGCCCGCACTTCTTCACCGAGGCCAGCTGGTCCTCGAAGTGCACGCCGGCGGCGCCCGCCTCGATCATCGCCTTCATCAGCTCGAAGGCGTTGAGCACGCCGCCGAAACCGGCCTCGGCATCGGCCACGATGGGCTGCAGGAAGTCGATGTCATCCTTGCCTTCGGCATGGTGCAGCTGGTCGGCGCGCAGGAGGGTGTTGTTGATGCGCTTGACCACCGCCGGCACCGAGTCGGCCGGGTACAGCGACTGGTCCGGGTACATCTGCCCGGCCAGGTTGGCATCGGCGGCCACCTGCCAGCCGGACAGGTAGATCGCCTTCAGCCCGGCCTTGACCTGCTGCATGGCCTGGTTGCCGGTCAGCGCGCCCAGCGCATTGACGAACTCGCGCTCGTGCAGCGATTTCCACAGCTTTTCCGCGCCCAGCCGGGCCAGCGAATGCTCGATGTGGACGGTGCCACGCAGGCGCACCACGTCGGCGGCGCTGTAGTTGCGCTGGATGCCTTCCCAGCGAGGGTGGGTGTCCCAGTCGTGCTGGATCTGTTCGGCAGTGGGCAGGGTGCTCATGTCTTTCTCCAGTTCGGTGTTGTAGAGCCGGGCGCTGCCCGGCTGGGATGGATTCGGGGAATGCAGGCCGTCAGTCGATGCGTGCGTAGGCCGGCAGGGTCAGGAAATCGGTCAGTTCGTCGTTGCGGCTCAGTTCGCCCAGCAGGGCGATGGCTTCACCGATGCGGGCGCCGCCAGGCAGTGCGCGGGTATCGCCCAGCCGCGCCGGCAGCTGCGCCAGGGCGGTGTCGAGCAGCGGCAGATCGATGGCGGTACCGTCGTCCAGCTGCTGGCCCGGCGTGTGCAGCCACTGCCACAGCTGGCTGCGGCTGATCTCGGCGGTGGCCGCGTCTTCCATCAGGTGGTGGATCGGCACGCAGCCGTTGCCGTCCAGCCACGCGGCCAGGTAGCGCACGCAGACTTCGACATTGCCCTCGAAACCGGCACGGGTGATGCTGCCCGGCGGCCGCGCGATCAGTTCATCGCGGCCCACGCGCACGTCCTGGCGCAGCACCTGGTGCTGGTTGGCGGTGGGCATGTGTTCGTCGAAGATGGCCATCGCCACCGGGATCAGCGCCGGGTGCGCGACCCAGGTGCCATCGTGGCCAGCGCTCACTTCGCGCAGCTTGTCGGCACGCACGCGGGCCATGGCCTGCTCGTTGGCGGCGGCATCGCTGTTGATCGGAATCTGCGCGGCCATGCCGCCCATCGCGTGCGCGCCACGGCGGTGGCAGGTCTGGATCAGCAGTTCCGAATAGGCCTTCAGGAACGGCTGGGTCATGGTCACCTGGCCGCGCTCGGGCAGCACCCGGTCGGCGTGGCGGCGGAAGGTCTTCAGGTAGGAGAAGATGTAATCCCAGCGCCCACAGTTCAGGCCGACGATGCGCTCGCGCAGGGCGTGCAGGATCTCGTCCATCTCGAACACTGCCGGCAGCGTTTCGATCAGCACGGTCACCTTGATCTGGCCGTGCGGCAGGCCGAGCATGCCTTCGATGTGCGACAGCGCGGTCTCCCACAGGGCGGCCTCTTCCATGCTCTGCAGCTTGGGCAGGTAGAAGTACGGGCCGCGGTCCTTGGCCTGCAGCGTGCGGGCATTGTGGAAGGCGAACACCGCCGCATCGAACAGGCCACCGGCGATGAACTGACCATCGACGCGCACGTGCTTCTCGTCCAGGTGCCAGCCGCGCGGGCGCACGATCAGTACCGCCTGTTCCTCAAAGGGGCGCAGCGTGTAGTGCTTGCCCGGCTTGCCGTTGGCGGCCGGCGCGGTGAATTCCAGATCGCCGCGCACGGCAGCCGCCAGCGACTGCTGCCCGGCCAGCAGGTTGCGCCAGGTGGGCGAGGTGGAATCCTCGAAGTCGGCCATGAACACCTTGGCGCCGGAGTTCAGCGCGTTGATGACCATCTTCGGGTCGGTCGGGCCGGTGATCTCGACACGGCGGTCCTGCAGCGCGGCCGGCAGCGGCGCCACGCGCCAGTCGCCGCTGCGGATGGCAGCGGTGTCTTCGCGGAAGTCCGGCAGGCCGCCCTGGTCGAAGAACGTCTGGCGCTCGCGGCGGGCCTGCAGCCGCGCCTGCCGGCCCGGTTCCACCGCCCGGTGCAGCGAGACCAGCAGCGCCAGCAGCGGTGCCGGCAGCACGGTCTCCTGGCCGGCCACGCGGGTCGCCAGGGCGATACCGGGGGTGGCCTTGGCGGGGATGGAGGAAACGGCGGAAGCAACGGCGGACATGGGGCGACTCCAGCGGTGGGGGAACGCCCCCAAAGTGCCGCCCGAGCGGAGTATTTGGCAAAACAGTTTTTGCAATGTTCCACATAAGGTGTGCTAATACTTATGACGCCATGACCACGCGCAACCCGCCAAGTCCGCGTTTTTCCTACAAATCCGACCGGCTGAAGCCGCTGCGCGCGTTCTGCCAGACGGTGCGGCTGGGTTCGGTCTCACGGGCAGCTGAGGCGCTCTTCGTCAGCCAGCCAGCGATCAGCCTGCAGTTGCAGGCACTGGAACGTGAGCTGGGGGTGCCGCTGTTCGAGCGCAGCGGGCGGCGCCTGGTGCCCAGCCGCGAGGGCCAGGTGCTGTATGAAATGGCGCAGCCACTGGTGGAAAGCCTGGACGGGCTGGAAGCGCGCTTCCGCGACAAAGTGCGCGGGCTGGATGCGGGTGAGCTGAACATCGCCGCCAACAGTTCGACCATCCTCTACCTGCTGCCGAAGATCGTCGAACGCTTCCGCCTGCACCACCCGGACGTGCGCCTGACCCTGCACAACGCGATCAGCGCCGATGGCACCGACCTGCTGCGCGAGGACGCGGCCGACCTGGCGATCGGTTCGATGACCGACGTGCCAGCGGACCTGACCTATGCGCCGGCCTACCGCTTCGAGCAGGTGCTGATCGCGCCGCACGACCATCCGCTGGCCAGCGGCGGCGAGCTGGAGCTGGCCGACATCGCGCGCTACCCGCTGGTGCTGCCGCCGAAGCGGCAGATCACCTACCGGCTGGTGGACCAGGTGTTCCAGCGCCACCGCATTGCCTACACCGTGGCGCTGGAAGTGGGCGGCTGGGAGGTGATCAAGCAGTACGTGGCGATGGGCATGGGCATTTCCATCGTGCCAGCGCTGTGCCTGCATGAAAGCGACCATGAGCGCTTGGCGGCGCGGTCGATGAAGCGCTGGTTCCCCGAGCGCAGTTACGGGGTGATCGTGCGGCGGGGCAAGGCGTTGTCGGCGCAGGCACGGGCGTTCATCGAGCTGATCCAGCCGGAGTTGTTCAGCCCACGCGATTACGACCAGAGCGGGCATTCGGAGCGGTAAGGGGTGTTCGGCAGGGCTGCGCCCTGCACCTGCCGAATCAACGTCAACGGCAACGTCAAAAGCGGGCATTCCGTAGATGGCGGGGCGGTGTGGGTGGGCAGGACACGCCGTAAACCCATCCATGGGGGCTCGATGGCGCCATCCATGGC
>NZ_JACVTT010000171.1:0-3935 GCF_016624665.1 Stenotrophomonas sp. S39
TGCGCGTGCATCCACGCATGGCGTGGATCCACCGGCTGCGCGTGCATCCACCGGAGGGAGGCGCTGATTGCAGTAGAGCCACGCCATGCGTGGCTGCCGTGCGCGATCCCGCCCCTACCCCAGCCAGGCCAGGATCTGCCGGGCCAGCGGCGCCAGGCACAACAACGCCGCCAACGGCGCCAGCACGCGGATCATCGCCACCCGACGCGGTGGCATCTGTGGGTACGGGCGCAGCAGGCCCAGGCACAGCACCGCCAGCACCGGCAGCGCGCCGAAGCCCGGTGGCAGCACCTCGCGCTCAGGCAGCCACGGCACCAGCAGCATGGCCAGCGCCGCCGCCCCGAAGGCCAGCGTCACCCGGCCCGGATCGCGATCATCAGGACCGCCACCCGATCGCCGCCACAGCGCCGGCAGCAGGTCCATCATCATCAGCAGCACCACCACCTGCAGCGCCACCAGCCCGGCCCAGCCCGCCAGCGGCAGCAGCGGCAACATCCACTGCAGGTGCGGCACGCCCTGCACGGCCACCGACAGCGGCCGCGTGCTGTCCAGCGCGGCGAACTCCACCAGGCCCGACTGCAGCGCCGCCAGGCCCATCAGCATCAGCATCGCGACCAGGACCGCGCCGCCGCCCACCCGGGTCAGCTGCCGATGGGGCTGTTGCACCCTTGGGGCCATGCCCAGCAGCAGCCCGGCGCTGGCAAATACCCCCAGCAGGGGCACGGCCGCGGCCACCACGCCGCCCAGCCCGAACCGCTGTGGCCCGGTCGATGACGGCATCCACGGCACCCAGTTGCCGTAGTGCACGTAGCGTGCGGCCAGCAGGACCAGCAGCAGGCCCACGCCCAACTTCACGCCCAGCAGCACGCAGGCCAGCCGTACCGCCCGGCGCGGGCGCAGCATGGCCGCCACGCCCACCGGCAACAGCCCCAGCGCCGCTGCCAGCGGCATCGGCAGCCAGCGCTGCGGCGGCTGGCCGAGCGCACTGACGGTCGCGTACAGGTGGTGGGCACCCGACTGCGCGGCGCCGGCCAGGGTGGCCAGCAGATCCAGCAGCAGCAGGCCCAGCAGGACGGCTGCAGGCCGCGGCCCGCACACGTCCAGCAGCGCTGCCGGCAGCCCGGCCCCACCGGGCATGCGGCGCATCACTTCGCGCAGGCAGAACAGCAGCGGCGCCGTACCTGCGGCGGCCAGCAGCAGGCTCAGGACGATGGCCGGCCCAGCCCGTGCCGCGGTGTTCTGCCCGACCAGCGCGATCACGCTGCCACCGATCAGCAGGGTCAGCGCCAGCACCAGCAGCTGGTCGCTGCCCAACCGGTCGAATGCCGCGCGTCCGCTGCCCGGATCAGCACCGCTGTCGTCCTTCATCACAAGCTCCCTTGATGCCGCCCAAGCGTGGTCGACATCAGGCTGGCAGCCCGGACAACGAGACGAAATCAGAATCGGCCGAACGTGTGCTGCGTTGTGATGGCACGCACGCGAGGCAGCGCCTGACGGCCCGGCTACGACAGTGCGGACGTCATCAAGCGGGCTTGAAATTGTTGAACGCGACAGTGCCTGTGCGGCACCCTGCCCTCGCCTCAGCCGCGTGGCGGCGGCAGGTGCGGGGCGACCAGCGCGAGCGTGCGCTGCAGGGCGCCACGCCCGTTGCTCACCAGGGTGCAGCCGGCCCGCGCCATGTCCTCGCGGGCCTGCGCATCATCAAGCAGGTGTTGCAGCAGGTCGCCCACCGCCTGCACGTCCTCGCCGATCAGCAGCGCCCCGGCCTCGCGCATGCGCCGGGAAATCTCGGCGAAGTTGTGCAGGTGCGGGCCGGTGACCGCAGCCGTGCCCATCGCCGCCGGTTCCAGCAGGTTGTGCCCGCCGATGGCCTGCAGGCTGCCGCCGACGAAGGCGACCTGCGCGCAGCCGTAGAACGGCATCAGTTCGCCCAGCGTGTCGATGATGAACACCTCGGTGCTGGCCCCTGGCCACTGCTGTGCACGGCGCGTGGCCACGCTCCAGCCCTGCTCGCGGGCCAGCGCTTCGACCTTGGGGAAGCGCTCGGGATGGCGCGGCGCCCACAGCAGCAGCAGGTCCGGATGGCGCTCGCGCAGGCGCCGGTGCAGGTCGATCACCGCCTGCTCTTCGCCATCGTGGGTGCTGGCCGCGATCCACACCGGCCGCGTGGCCGGCACCTTCGCGTGGAACTGGGCCACGAACGGCCGCACGTCCGGCGTGGTGATGTCGAACTTCAGGTTGCCCAGCGCCTGCACCTGCTCCGGCGCTGCGCCCAGCTGCATGAAGCGCGCGGCATCGTCATCCGACTGTGCGGCCACGCAGGTGACCGTGCGCAGCGCGCGGCGGATGAGGGCGGCCAGCACCCGGTAGCCACGCAGCGAACGGGCCGACAGGCGGGCGTTGAGGATGTAGACCGGGATGCGGCGGTCACGGCAGCCGAACAGCATGTTCGGCCACAGTTCGGTTTCCAGGATCAGGGCCAGGCTGGGCTGGAAGTGGCCGAGGAAGCGGTTGACGCTGCCCGGCACGTCGTACGGCAGGTAGACGTGGTCCAGCGCGTCGCCCCACAGCGCGCGCACCCGTTCCGAACCGGTCGGGGTGATGGTGGTGATGACCCAGCGGATGTCCGGGCGCTGCTCGCGCAGGGCGTTGACCAGCGGCGCGGCGGCGTTGACCTCGCCCACCGAGACCGCGTGCAGCCAGACCCGCGGCTGGCCGGTCGGCTGCGGGTAGGACGCATAGCGTTCATCCCAGCGCCGGAAGTATTCACGGACCCGGAAGCCGCGCCACACCAGGTGGTACACGGTGATCGGCAGCAGGATGTAGAGCACGGCCGAATACAGGCCGCGCAGGATCCATTCGACAGGGTCTTTACGCATGCAGCAAGGATACGGGAGCCCCCCGGGAAAGACACGCGGCGGGGTTGGTAGAATGGCGGCATGTCCGATGCCTCTACCGCCGTCCGCCCGTCCCTGGCCGATCCCCGCAACTGGCCGATGTTCGCGGCCATGTTCGCCGCGTTCGGCATCGCCCGGCTGCCCTGGATGCTGCAGCGCGCGCTCGGCCGCGGCGTCGGCTGGATCACCTGGCGCACGCTTGGCAGCCGCCGCCGTGCCGCCGAGGTCAACCTCAAGCTGTGCTTCCCCGAGAAGGACGAGGCCTGGCGTAACCGCCTGGTGCGCGACAGCTTCGACGCCCTCGGCGTGGGCATCTTCGAATGCGCGCGTTCGTGGTGGGGCAGCATCGACAGCATCCGCCCGCAGGTACAGATCGAGGGCCTGGAACACCTCAAGCAGATGCAGGCCGAAGGCCGCGGCGTGCTGCTGGTGTCGGGCCACTTCATGACCCTGGAGATGTGCGGCCGCCTGCTGTGCGACCACGTCGACCTGTCGGGCATGTACCGCAAGCACAAGAACCCGGTGTACGAGTGGGCGGTGAAGTTCGGCCGGCTGCGCTATGCCAAGGCGATGTACGCCAACGAGGATATCCGTGCCACCGTGCGCCACCTGAAGAAGGGCGGTTTCCTGTGGTACGCACCGGACCAGGACATGCGCGGCAAGGACACCGTGTTCGTGCCGTTCTTCGGCCATACCGCCGCTACCATCACCGCCACCCACCAGCTGGCGCGGATGACCGGCTGCGCGGTGATTCCCTACTTCCACCGCCGCGAGGGCGGGAAGTATTTCCTGAAGATCGGCGCGCCGCTGGAGAACTTCCCCAGCGAGGACGTGGAAGCCGATACCACGCGGGTCAACCAGGCCATCGAGCAGATGGTGCGCGAGGCCCCGGACCAGTACCTGTGGATCCACCGGCGCTTCAAGCGCCAGCCGGGCGGCCGCAGCGATTTCTACAAGTAGATCCACGCCATGCGTGGATGATGTCCAGCCGCGCCCGTCACCGCGCCATCCACGCATGGCGTGGATCTACAACAATCC
>NZ_JACVTT010000172.1:0-3762 GCF_016624665.1 Stenotrophomonas sp. S39
GTGGGGAACGCTCCCGGCCTACAGTTCCCCCCGCGGGGCCGGGCCCGGCGCTACCGGGACCACCCCGCCTGGTAGCGCCGGGCCGTGCCCGGCGGCTTCTTGTGCATGCCGCGTGCTACCGCATGGGCCACCGACACCAGGCAAACGGGTATTCATCCAATTCGGCAGCGAGTCCGGCGCGTATCGGATTTCCCAGAATGTAGAGCGCATGACGCCTCAAAGCCTCTTCATTGCGAACGGCGTGGTCGAAGTAGCTCGGTTGCCACAGGGGCGTCTCCACCCCGAACTGCAGCCCCAGATGGCGGCTGCTGCGTGATTTCAACGTTCCCATCAATCGGGCGAGCGTTCCCGCGCGCAACTGCATCAACCAATGAACATGATCGGGCATGACGACCCAGGCGAACGAGCGACTGAGTCCTTCGCGCTCGACGAAGCGGAGTGTATCCACGAGGCATTCGGCGCAGCGAGGGTCTGCAAACACCGGGCGCCGCTTCAGCACGACAGTGGTAAGCACGTAATAGCCATCGATGCGGGAATCGCGGCCACGTTGGAGATGACGGCTGGACATTGGGCCAGTCTGGGAATGCGCTTTGAGTTTCCCTATCGGCAGACACCTTGGCAGCTTGTGAGGTTCTGCCGCGCGGCGCCGGGTCGGTAGCGCCGGGCCATGCCCGGCGGCTTCCTTCGGGCGTTCATGGGATCGGACACAGACCGCGCTGCCGCGCTCGCCGGGCAAGGCCCGGCGCTACCAGAGCGTAAGCGTTCATGGCATCGGACATAGGCCGTGCTGCGCGCTCGCCGGGCAGGGCCCGGCGCTACCGTCTGGTGTCAAACCGCCTCATCATCGCGTGGCGCCGCGCGGCAGGAGCGCACACGGGCCAGCGCGTCGCCGGCCTCGCGGGCCATGCGCTCGTACTCGGCGCGGATTTCCTCCAGCCGTTCTTCGTCCATTTCCTCAAGGTCCAGCAGCTCGTTGTTGGCGTCGGCCGTGGCGCGGATCAGCTCGTCCAGCTTGATCTGCATCGCCGCGGTGTCCGAGTTCTGCGTGTGCTGGATCAGGAACACCATCAGGAAGGTGATGATGGTGGTGCCGGTGTTGATCACCAGCTGCCAGGTATCGTTGAAGCCGAACACGGGGCCGCTGATGCCCCATACCACCACGATCGCCACCGCTGCCAGGAAGGTCCACGGCGAGCCGGTGGCGGCCGCGGCCTTCTTGGCGATCGTATTGAACAGGTTTCTTGCTTTCATCGTCGTCGTTCCACCCAGGTGACGAGGATGATCGGCAGCGGCCCGTGCACGGGCCGTGCAGCCGCGATGGGGCTCAGGCGCGCAGGCGCGGGGCGTCCTGCAGGCGCACGCGGCTGGTCTGGTAGACGTGCTGCCAGCAGCGGTCGACGAACTCGCGGGCCTGCGCCTCGCTCAGGCGCGGCATGATCTGCAGGGCGTACTGGGTCTGGAACGTCTCGTCGCGCTCGGCGTTGCTGGCGCGCGGCTGGGTGATCAGCGAATCACAGGCGAACTTGATCCACGGCACGTAGGAGCCGAACGAGTTGTGTGGCAGGGCACCGTCGGCATGCTGCCGGCGCCAGTGATCAAGCTCAGCATCAACGTCGATGACCGGTGGGATGGCGGGGACTTCAGCGTGCATGGCATTCCAGTTCGGTTGGGGTGGCAGGGAGTGGGGGTTCATCGCAGTGTGCGTATGTGCCGGTGCATGCAGCGTCAGCGCGGCGTGCAGCCGGTGTTGCCATCGATCAGCTGCGCGTGTTCAACGGCACCCAGGTCTTCGGCCATGTCGGCCATCGCGTTGCACAGGCGCACGTGGTCGCGCGGATGATCGCGGGTGATTTCCTGCTGCATGTCCTGGAATGCGGCCCAGAACGGCGCACCACGCCGATGCAGCGCAAACTGCTGCGTCAATCGGTCGCGGATGCCGGCGAGGGCAGGGTCGGGCAAGGGGCGTACGGCGTGCGCGCTCATGGGCTTGCTCCCCCGGGACAGGAAGGCCCAGGTGATTCCACCGTAGGCGCACCGTGCGAAGGCGGTGTTAGCAGCGCGTGTGTGGTTTATCCAGCTGACTGTGCGCCAGCGCACATCGGCCTGTGCAGAGGCAGCCGGCACAAGGCTGTGCCGGCTCTGAAGCGTTCATCTAGCTGTGCGTGGAACGGAAATGCGGCGCTTATTCGCCGATGTCTTCGTTCCAGATTTCCGGATATTGCGCAATGAAGCCGCCCAGCAGGTCGACGCATTCCTGGCTGTCCAGGTCGATCACGTTGACGCCGTTTTCGCGCAGCCAGTCGATGCCGCCCTGGAAGGTGCGCGATTCCCCCACCACCACGGTGCCGATGTTGAACTGGCGCACCAGGCCCGAGCAGTACCAGCACGGGGCCAGGGTGGTGACCATGATGGTGTCCTGGTAACGGCGCTGGCGGCCGGCCTTGCGGAAGGCATCGGTTTCGCCGTGCACGGACGGATCGCCTTCCTGCACGCGGCGGTTGTGGCCGCAGCCGAGCAGGCGGCCATCGTTGTGGTACAGCGCCGCGCCGATCGGCACGCCGCCCTCGGCCAGGCCCTGTCGGGCTTCGGCGATGGCGGTCTGCAGCAGGGCCTGGTAGTCGGGCGTGGTGATCATGCGGGGCTCCGGTGGGTCATGGGCCGCCATGATAAGGCCCGGTTACCCCGCAGCGGCCCCGGCAGTGCGATAATCAGCGCATGAGCGAATCCCCCTACAAATCCGGTACCACCCATTTCGGGTTCCGCGACGTGGCCGCCAAGGACAAGCAGAAGCTTGTCGGCGAGGTGTTCACCTCGGTCGCGCGCAGCTACGACCTGATGAACGACCTGATGAGCCTCGGCGTGCACCGGGCCTGGAAGCGCTATTACGTGGCCACCGCGCAGGTGAAGCCGGGTGACCGCGTGCTCGACCTGGCCGGCGGCACCGGCGATATCGCCGCCCTGCTGAAGGAGCGCGTGGGCGCCGAGGGGTCGGTGGTGCTGGGCGACATCAATGCCGGCATGCTGTCGGTCGGCCGTGACCGCCTGACCAACCGCGGCCTGGTGCTCGGCCTGGATTACGTGCAGTGCAATGCCGAAGCCCTGCCGTTCCCGGACAACAGTTTCGACCTGGTGACCATTGCCTTCGGCCTGCGCAACGTGACCGACAAGGACGCCGGCCTGCGCGAGATGTACCGCGTGCTGAAGGTGGGCGGCCAGGCCCGCGTGCTGGAGTTCTCCGAAGTCACCGCCGACTGGTTCAAGCCGATCTACGACTTCCACTCGTTCAGGATCCTGCCGAAGCTGGGCAAGCTGTTCGCCAACGATTCGGACAGCTACCAGTACCTGGCCGAGAGCATCCGCAAGCACCCGCCGCAGGAAGAACTGAAGGCGATGATGGGGCAGGCCGGTTTCGAGCGCTGCCACTACAAGAACCTGACCGGCGGCATCGTCTCGATCCACTCCGGCTACAAGCTGTAAAGCGTGTGGGGCCGCCGGGCATGGCCCGGCGCTACCTGTCCGGTTTCCCGGTAGCGCCGGGCCATGCCCGCCCTCGCGGCGGCCCCCCGGGGGGGGGGGCCCCCCCCCCCGGCGAGCGGGTCCCACGGCAGGCCTTACCCCGCATCGCGCAACGCGTCCGGGGCGGGGGCGAGGTACCATTGGGGTTTGATCCCCGTAACGGTCCCGATTCATGCGTAATCCGCTGATGCTCCTTCCGCTGGCCGTGGCCCTGGCCGCCGGCTGCTCCCAGGAGGCGGCCAGGGC
>NZ_JACVTT010000173.1:0-3606 GCF_016624665.1 Stenotrophomonas sp. S39
GTTCCGCTTGGGGTGGGGGGCGGGGGGGGGGGCCCCCCCGGGGGGGGGGGCGGGGGGGGGGGCGGGCGCCGCCAGCAGCGGTGCATTGGCGAGACCCGCGACCAGCGCCAACGGAAGAAGCAGGGCAGCAGTACGCATCAACGATTCCTCGTGTAGAGCCGAGCCCATGCTCGGCTGCAGTGGTTGCCTCAAGCCGAGCGCAGGCTCGGCTCTACAGGGGAAACGTATCGATCAATACGCCGCAGTGATGATCTGCTTCGGATACTTTCCCGCTTCCAGCTCGGCCACGAACGCGGCACCGTAATCGGCGTAGCTGATGCGGCTGTGGCCGCTGGCATCGGCCAGGAAGGTCTTGGCCTGCACGCGGTACTGGCCGCGCTCTTCGCCGGGGCCGATTTCCGCGGCCGGCGAGAAGAAGGTCCAGTCCAGGTCATCCACCGCCTGCAGGCGCTTCAGCGCTTCGCGCGCGGCAAGTGCGTACGGCTTGTAGGCGGCGGGGAAATCCGGGGTGTCGACCAGCTGCACGCCCGGCGCGATCTCCAGGCTGCCGGCGCCACCGACCACCACCACGCGCGGCACCTTGGCCTGGCGTGCGGCGGCGACCAGCTGGTCGGCCACGCTGGCGATCTGGCCGATGTCATCACCCGGGCGCGGGCCATAGGCGCTGGCCAGCACGTCATGGCCGGCGATCACGGCGGCCAGGGCGGCGGTGTCGTCCAGCGCGGCGATGGCCAGCTGGGCACCGGCCAGCTCGGCCGGCAGGTCTTTTTCACTGCGGACCACGGCCGTGACCTGGTGGCCGTGGGCGAGGGCGTGGCGGGCGATCTGGCGGCCGATGTTGCCGGTGGCACCGACGAGGGCGATCTTCATGGCGGGACTCCTTGGGGCGGAATGGGGTGGGAACGAGGCCACTGTAGGCCGCTGCAGTTGCTCGAAAAACAGCGTATAACGCGCTTGTTTGTTGCATGGATCGAGCAGATGGACCGATTGACCGCCATGACCGTGTTCGTCGAAGTGGCCGAGCGTGGCAGCCTGACCGCCGCCGCCGAGGTGCTGGACATGTCCCGCGCGATGGTCAGCCGCTACCTGGCCGAGGTGGAGGGCTGGCTGGGCGCACGCCTGCTGCACCGGACCACGCGGCGGATCAGCCTGACCGGCGCCGGTGAAGCCGCGCTGGCGCGCTTCCGGCAGATGCTGGCCATCGGCGAGGAACTGCAGGGCGAACTGGCCAGCGACGATCCCGAGCCGCACGGCACCCTGCGCATCACCGCCAGCGTATCGTTCGGGCAGAGCCACCTGGCGCGCGCAGTGGCGGCCTTCGTGCAGCGCCACCCGGCCGCGCGCATCGAACTGCTGCTGGTCGACCGCATGGTCAACCTGGTGGAGGAGCGCGTGGACCTGGCCGTGCGCATCGCCCGCCAGATCGATCCCAGCCTGATCGCGCGACGGCTGGCCACCTGCCGTTCGGTGCTGTGCGCCACGCCTGCCTACCTGCAGGCACACGGCACGCCCAGCGCGCCGGAGCAGCTGCCCGCGCACAACTGCCTCACCCACCACTACGTCGGCAGGAGCCTGTGGCAGCTGCATCGCGACGGTCGCTCGCTGTCGGTGGCGGTGGGCGGCAACATCAGCGCCAACGAAGCTTCCCTGCTGCTGGAAGCCGTGCGCGCCGGTGCCGGCATCGCCATGCTGCCGACCTACCAGGTGGCACCGCTGCTGCGTTCGGGCGAACTGGTGCAGCTGCTGCCGGCCTATGCGCTGGACGAGCTGGGCATTCATGCCGTGTACGCATCGCGTCGACAGCAGCCCGCTATCATGCGGCGGTTCCTGGATTTCCTGGCCGAGTGTTTCGCCAGCCCGGCATTCCAGGATCTGGATTGGCGCCCACCGGTCAAGGAGGACACATGAACCATGGACAGGGACTGCTCGAGCACAACCGCGCGGCGTGGGACCGCCAGGCACGCGAGGCCAGCGACTGGTCGCGCCCGGTCGATGCCGAAACCATCGCTGCCGCACGCCAGGGACGCTGGCAGGTCCACCTGACACCCCGCCCGCTGCCGCTGGACTGGCTGGGCGATGTACGCGGCCGCCGCATTCTCTGCCTGGCATCGGCCGGTGGCCAGCAGGCGCCGGTGCTGGCCGCCGCTGGCGCGGTGGTCACCGTGTTCGATCTGTCCGACGGGCAGCTGGCGCAGGACCGCCGCGTGGCCGAGCGCGATGGGCTGTCACTGCGCACCGTGCAGGGCGACATGGGTGACCTGCATGCCTTCGCCGATGGCAGCTTCGATGTGGTGTTCCACCCCATTTCGAACCTGTACGTGCCCGACGTGCGCCCGGTCTGGGCCGAGTGCCAGCGCGTGCTGGCCCAGGATGGCCTGCTGCTGGCCAGCTTCTACAACCCGGTGGTGTTCGTGGGCGCGCGCGATCCGCAGCTGCAGGAACAGGGCCTGATCCGCCCGCGGTACGCCATTCCGTATTCGGACCTGGAAGACCTGCCGGCCGAAGAGCGCGAGGCCAAGCTGGCCCGTGGTGAAGCACTGACCTTTGGCCACAGCCTGGGCGACCTGATCGGTGGCCAGCTCGATGCCGGCTTCGTGGTCGAGCGCTTCATGGAAGACTGGCAGCCGCGCCCGCGTTTCCTGATCGACCGCTACCTGCCCACCTTCCTGGCCACCCGTGCCCGCCGGATCGGCTGAGGCGGGCGCGGAAATGCCGGGGCGTACAATGGACGGCCCACGTCGTACAGGTACCGTCCCTTGTCGTATCCCTATCCGTTGGTTGTGTTTGATCTGGACGGCACGCTCGTGGACAGCGCGGCTGACATTGCCGAAGCGCTGAACCGCACGCTGGAAGACATCGGCGTGGCACGCGTGCCCGAAACCACCGTGCTGGGCTGGATCGGTGAAGGCGTGCGGCGGCTGGTCGAGCAGGCCGTGCATGCCGCCGGTCGCGACGTGGACCTGGCCGAGGTGATGCCGACCTTCATGGTGCATTACCGCGAATGCCTGCTGCGCAGCCCGCGCCTGTTCGATGGCGTGCCGGAAGCCCTGGCCCTGCTGCGCGCGCGCGGCGTGCCGCTGGCCATCTGCACCAACAAGCCGGCCGCGCTGGTGCCGCCGTTGCTGCAGCACCTGGGCATTGCGGATGCGTTTTCGCTGGTGCTGGGCGGTGATTCGCTGCCGCAGCGCAAGCCCAGTGGCGAGCCGCTGCGGCACATCGCCGCGCACTTCGGGCAGGCGGTGGACGCCTGCCTGATGGTGGGTGATTCGCTCACCGATTACCGTGCCGCCGAAGACGCCGGCATGCCGATCGCGCTGGTGCGCTACGGCTATCCGCGTGGCCTGGACCTGGACAACGCGCACGCCGTGGCGGTCATCGACGATCTGCGTGAACTGCCGGGGCTGGCATCAGGCATTCCGACGCCGTGATCCGTTCGCCGGGCATGGCCCGGCGCTACCGACGCGCCCATGTAGAGCCGAGCCTACGCTCGGCTGCTCGGCTCTACAGTAGATCGACGCCATGCGTCGATGGCGGCATGCCGACGCCGTGATCCGCTCGCCGGGCATGGCCCGGCGCTACCGACGCGCCCATGTAGAGCCGAGCCTA
>NZ_JACVTT010000174.1:0-3556 GCF_016624665.1 Stenotrophomonas sp. S39
GTTTCCCCGGTTTTTTTTTGGGGGGGGGGGGGGGCCCCCCCCCGGGGCGCCCACACAAAACTTCAACAGCAGCGACCGCCGTTGCGACCGCCATACCGCGCTTCCTGCCGCTCACGGAAGAACGTCTTGTAGTCCATCGGCTCCTGGTCCGGATGCTTCTCCAGCATGTGCCGGACGTAGTTGTCGTAATCAGGAATCCCACAGCACAGCCGTGCAGTCTGCACCAGGCGCCGCCAGATGCGGCGGTGCGCCTGGTACTGGCCGACGGGAACGAGTTGCGTGCTCATTACAGATCCACCATTTCGTGCGGCTTCAGTGCCACGTACGGGGTCTCGCGGTCACTGCGCTGCGGATTGCGGCGCGCCGCCAGGATGGTCTTGATCGAATACACCAGCACCGCACCCACCACCAGCAGGAACAGCGAGGTCAGGCCCGTGTTGACGTAGGCATTGACCACGATCTGCTGCATCTGCGCCACCGACTTGGCCGGCGCGGTAATGGTGTCGCTGGCGATGGCCGCCTGGTACTTGTGCGCCTGCGCCAGGAAGCCCTGTGCCGGGTTGCTGTCGAAGATCTTGATGAAGCCCGCGTAGGTGGTGCAGATCAGCAGCCACACCGCCGGCAGCGCGGTCACCCACGCATAGCGGTCACGCTTCATCTTGAACAGCACCACCGTGCCCAGCATCAGCGCGATACCGGCCAGCATCTGGTTGGAGATGCCGAACAGCGGCCACAGCGTCTGGATGCCGCCGAACGGGTCGACCACGCCGGTGTAGAGCAGGTAGCCCCACAGCGCCACGCAGCCGGCGGTGCCGATGATGTTGGCCGTCCACGATTCGGTCTTCTTCAGCGCCGGGATGAAGTTGCCCAGCAGGTCCTGCAGCATGAAGCGACCGGCACGGGTACCGGCATCGACTGCGGTCAGGATGAACAGTGCTTCGAACAGGATCGCGAAGTGGTACCAGAACGCCATCATCGCGTCGCTGCTGCTGGGGATCGCCTCGTGCAGGATCTGCGCGATGCCCACCGCCAGCGTGGGGGCGCCACCGGCGCGATGCAGGATCGTCGGTTCACCGATGGCCGCCGCCGTCGCGGTCAGCTGTTCCGGGCTGATGGTGAAGCCCCAGGTGTTGGTGATGAAGTGCGCCGCCGAGGCCGCATCGGCACCGATCACCGCCGCCGGGCTGTTCATTGCGAAGTAGATGCCCGGATCGATGATCGAGGCCGCCACCAGCGCCATCACTGCCACGAACGATTCCATCAGCATGCCGCCGTAGCCGATGTAGCGCATGTGCGCTTCATTGGCGAGCAGCTTGGGCGTGGTGCCGGAGGAGATCAGTGCGTGGAAGCCGGACACTGCGCCGCAGGCGATGGTGATGAACAGGAACGGGAACATGCCGCCCTTCCACACCGGGCCGTCGCCACTGGCGGCGAACTGGGTCAGCGCCGGCATCTTCAGCTCCGGCATCACCACCAGGATGCCGATGGCCAGCGCGATGATGGTGCCGATCTTCAGGAAGGTGGACAGGTAGTCGCGCGGGGCCAGCAGCAGCCACACCGGCAGCACCGAAGCGACGAAGCCGTAGCCGATCAGCATCCAGGTGATCTGGGTGCCGGTGAAGGTGAATGCCGGGCCCCAGGTCGGGTCCGCCGCCACCTTGCCGCCGAACCAGATCGCGGCCAGCAGCAGGATCAGGCCGACCACCGAGATCTCGCCGATCTTGCCGGGGCGGATGTAGCGCATGTACACGCCCATCAGGATCGCGATGGGCATCGTCGCGATCACCGTGAACATGCCCCAGGGGCTTTCGGCCAGTGCTTTGACCACCACCATCGCCAGCACCGCCAGGATGATGATCATGATCAGGAAGGCGCCGAACAGCGCAATGGTGCCGGGCACCTGGCCCATTTCCTCACGCACCAGGTCGCCCAGCGAACGGCCGTTGCGGCGGCTGGACAGGAACAGGACCACGAAGTCCTGTACCGCGCCGGCCAGCACCACGCCCACCACCAGCCACAGCAGGCCGGGCAGGTAGCCCATCTGCGCGGCCAGCACCGGGCCGACCAGCGGGCCAGCGCCGGCGATGGCGGCGAAGTGGTGGCCGAACAGCACGTGCTTGTTGGTCGGGACGTAGTCCAGGCCATCGTTGTTGATCACCGCCGGGGTGGCCCGGGTCGGATCGAGCTGCATCACCTTGTCGGCGATGAACAGGCTGTAGAAGCGGTAGGCCACCAGGTACAGCGATACCGCGGCGACCACGATCCACAATGCGTTGATGTGTTCACCGCGGCGCAGGGCCACTGTGCCCAGACAGAATGCGCCAAGCAGGGCGAGGGCCGCCCAGCCTATTTTGGAAAACCCTTTCATGAGGTGCTCTCTCCCGGAAAGATGTTCAAAGAGTCCCGCGTGACCTGTGCACGGTCAATGTGTGCGGCACTTTTCTGCGGTAGTACTTTGGTCGAACACAACGCAGGCGCCGCCGCGCGGCGGACATGACGCCCGGCGAACACCAGTGGTGGAACAATCGGTTGCGGTGCCGCCCATTGGCGTTGCGGCGTGCGGCGTCCATCTTCATCGGCATCCATCCAACAGGAGTCGCCATGAGCCTTCCCGAGCCGGTGCGCGTGCAGCGCACCATCCGTGGCATGCCCACCTCCGACGGTGCCGGCGTGCGCCTGACCCGCGTCATCGGCGGCCCGTCGCTGCCCGACCTCGATCCGTTCCTGCTGCTGGATGAATTCGGCACCGATCGTGCCGAGGACTACATCGCCGGCTTCCCGGAACACCCGCACCGTGGCTTCGAGACCGTCACCTACATGCTCGACGGGCGCATGCGCCACCGCGACAACCACGGCAACGAAGGCCTGCTGACCCCGGGCAGCGTGCAGTGGATGACCGCTGGCCGCGGCCTGGTCCATTCGGAAATGCCGGAGCAGGAAAGCGGGCAGATGCGCGGTTTCCAGCTGTGGGTGAACCTGCCGGCGCGCGACAAGATGACCGACCCCAAGTACCAGGAGTTCGCGCCCGAGCGCATTCCGGTGGTGCAGCCGGCGGCGGGCGTGGAGGTGAAGGTGATCGCCGGTACCGTCGATGGCACGGCCGGCCCGATCGCCCAGCCGGCCACCGATCCGGTGTACCTGGACATCCGCCTGGAAGCCGACCGCGCCTGGACCTACACGCTGCCGGAAGGGCACAACGCCTTCGCTTATGTTTTCGAGGGCGGGGTGACGGTGGGCGAACAGGACGCCGCGCGTGACGTGGCGCGCCAGGAACTGGCGGTGCTGGGCGGCGGCGAGCAGCTGCACCTGTCGGCCGGAAGCGAAGGCGCACGGCTGATCCTGGTGGCGGGTCGCCCGCTGCGCGAGCCGGTCATGCGCCACGGCCCGTTCGTGATGAACACCCGGCAGGAGCTGATGCAGGCCTTCGTGGATTTCCAGGAAGGCCGCTTCTGAGGTAGTGCCGGCCGCTGGCCGGCAACCGCCTGCGATGGCGGCAGACGAGCGTGGGGGGCCCCCCCCCGCCCCCACCACCCACACCGGGGGTAAGGGGGGGGGG
>NZ_JACVTT010000175.1:0-3497 GCF_016624665.1 Stenotrophomonas sp. S39
TTGCCGCGTTCATGAGGTTGCCGGCCAGCGGCCGGCACTACCAGAACCGGTCAATCCTCTTCTTCTTCCGGCACCTGGTCCGCATTCAACGTGCGGGCCTTGCGCTTGGGCGCGGTGAACGGGGTCGGGGTCGGCACGCCCGGCAGCGCGCTGCCGAACACCATGTGCGCACCGGCACGCAGGCTGCCGCCGGCCATTTCCAGCTCGAACCGCTCGGCGTCGCGCTCGCGGATCTGCTCGGCGATCTCCTGCGCGTCGTCTTCGTCCGCACCCAGCTCCATCAGCGCGGCCTGGCCGAACATCAGCGCCGATTCAAACGTCTCGCGGATCTGGAAATCAACGCCGGCATGGATCAACCGCAGCGAGTGCTCGCGGTCGAACGAGCGCACCAGCAGCTTGGCCTGTGGGAATTCATGCGCGACGAGCTCAACGATGCGATCGGCATCCTCGGCATTGTTCACGCACACCGCGATCGCCCGCGCGGTACCGGCGCCGGAGGCATGCAGCACGTCCAGGCGGGTGCCATCGCCGTAATAGATCTTGAACCCGAAGCGCTCGGCGTTGTGGATCATCTCCACATCGTTGTCGATGATGGTCACGTCCACGTCGCGGGCCAGCAGCGACTGGCTGGCCACCTGGCCGAAGCGGCCGAAGCCGATCATCAGCACGCTGCCGGACAGGCCATCGGCGGTGTCCACGCCTTCCAGGCTGACTTCCGGCTTCGGTGCCACGCGCTTGTACACCAGCACCACCAGCGGGGTCAGGGCCATCGACAGCACCACCACGGCGGTGAAGTTGGCATTGATGTCCATGTCGATGACGCCGGCACTGGCGGCGGCGGAGAACAGCACGAAGGCGAATTCGCCGCCCTGCGCCATCAGCACGCCACGGTCCATGGCCTGTGCGTGGTCGCTGCCCATCAGGCGGGCCACCACGTAGATGCACAGTGCCTTGGCCGCCATCAGCGCCAGCACCAGGCCGACGATCATCGGCCAGTTGCCGGCCACCACGCCCAGGTCCAGGGCCATGCCCACGCTGAGGAAGAACAGGCCCAGCAGGATGCCGCGGAACGGTTCGATGTCCGCTTCGATCTGGTGGCGGAAGGTGGATTCGCTCAGCAGCACGCCGGCGAGGAAGGCGCCCATCGCCATCGACAGGCCGGACAGCTGCATCAGCAGCGCCGCGCCCAGCACCACCAGCAGCGCGGCGGCGGTCATCACTTCGCGCGCCTTCGATTCGGCAAGCAGGCGGAACAGCGGGTTGAGCAGGAAGCGACCGACCAGCACCAGGCCAACGATGGCGCCGACGCCGATCGCCACCGACAACCAGCGCGAGCCTTCGCCATCGGCACTGCCCGCGCTCGGCGCCATCCAGGCCACCAGGGCCAGCAGCGGCACGATCAAGAGGTCTTCGAACAGCAGGATGGAAACGATCTTCTGCCCCGACGGCAGCGCGATGTCGCCGCGCTCGGCGAGCAGCTGCATCACCACTGCGGTGGAGGTGAGCACGAAGCCGGTGGCGCCGATGAAGGCGACCTGCCACGGCAGGCCGAACAGCTTGGCGATGCTGGTCAGCACCAGCGCACAGGTGGCGATCTGCAGCGTCCCCAGCCCGAAGATTTCCTTGCGCAGGCTCCAGAGGTGCGAGGGCCGCATTTCCAGGCCGATGACGAACAGGAACATCACCACGCCCAGCTCGGCCGTATGCAGGATCGCCTGCGGGTCGGAGAACCAGCCTAGGCCGAACGGTCCAATGGCCAGGCCAGCGGCAAAGTAACCCAGCACCGAACCCAGGCCGAGCCTGCGGAACAAGGGCACCATCACCACCGCCGCGCCCAACAGGGCCACGACCTTGACCAGCTCGCTGGTCGCTGCTTCTACCGCCATGCGGTGTTTCCCCGAAAACCGAAATCGGCCTCAACGATAGAGCAAGTTTTCTGACGGCAATAGCATCGACGTTGCGTTTAGTTGTGCCGAAAATGGAACGATATTGAGATTGACACCCGGCATCGTTCCGAAATCGCCGATATTCATCCACGCATGGCGTGGATCTACTGGGCGGCCGGAGGACGCACCACCCGCGCGATGCGTCGATGACACGCCGTGATAATCCAGTAGATCCACGCCATGCGTGGATGAGGGTTCGCAGCGATCACCCTCCGCTGCAGAACGCGGCGTAATCGATGTACCCCGGGAACGGCACACCCGGCGCGCACACCGGGCAGGCCGGGTCGGGCCCGATGCCGGTCTCGCGGAAGCGCATGCCCAAGGCATCGAAGCGCAGCAGCCGGCCCACCAGAGGCTCACCGATACCCAGCAGGAGCTTCAGCACCTCGGTGGCCTGCAGCACCCCGGCCAGGCCGGGCAGCACGCCCAGCACGCCCGCCTCGGAGCAGTTCGGCGCGAACTCCGGCGGCGGCGGCTCGGGGAACAAGCAGCGGTAGCACGGCGCCACGCCACGCTGGCGGCCGGCGTCAAACACGCTTACCTGGCCATCAAAGCGCTCGATGGCGGCATAGACCATGGGCTTGGCGTGCTTGATGCAGGCGTCGTTGAGCAGGTAGCGCAGGGGGAAGTTGTCCGAGCCGTCCAGCACCACATCCACGCCGTCCAGCAGGCGATCGACATTCTCCGAGGTCACCCGCTCGGGCATGGCCTCGACCTCGATGGAGGGGTTCAACGCCAGCAGCCGCTCGCGCGCCGAATCGACCTTCAGCTGGCCGACGCTGGCCTCGGTGTGCACGATCTGCCGGTGCAGGTTGCTGCGCTCCACGCGGTCATGATCGGCAAACCGCAGGTGCCCTACCCCGGCTGCGGCCAGGTAGAAGCCAGCCGGTGCGCCCAGGCCACCTGCACCCAGTACCAGCACGCGCGACTGCTGCAGGCGGCGCTGGCCGGCCTCACCTACCTGCGGCAGCAGCAGGTGGCGCGAGTAGCGGTCGTAGAAATCGCGGTCGGCGGCGTCCAGCATCGGCTGCACCAGCGGCAGCGCCTGCTCGCGCCAGGCCACGGTGCCGCCGGCCACGGAGGCGACGTTCGAGTAGCCCGCCGCCAGCAGCGCCAGTGCGGCGTCGGCCGAGCGCTTGCCGCTCTGGCAGATCAGCAGGATTTCCTGGCCCGGGGCGGGCAAGTGCGCGGCCGGGTCCGCCAGCAGGTCGTCCTTGGCCACGCCACGCGCGCCCTCGGCCATGCCACCGGCGCGCTCATGCGCCTGGCGCACATCGATCAGCACCGCACCGTGGGCCACACGCGCGCGTGCCTGTTCCGGGGAAAGCTCTGGAATGCTCATGGCCGCATTATCACGCACGTGGCGGCCACCCGCCTTGACCAGAATCTGTAGAGCCGAGCCCGTGCTCGGCTGGCGCGCGCAGCGCGCCCGCGGCAATACGCGAAAGGCAGCCGAGCATGGGCTCGGCTCTACAGGTCCACCGCAAGCGTACGGTAGCGGGGGGGGGGGGGGGGCGCGGGGGGCGGGGCGGCGGGGGCCGCCGGGCGGCG
>NZ_JACVTT010000176.1:0-3420 GCF_016624665.1 Stenotrophomonas sp. S39
GCGCCCCCCCCCCCCCCGGCGCCCCCCCCCCCCGGGGGGGGGGGGGGGGGGGGGGGCGCCGGCCCCCCCCCCCCCCCCCCCCCCCCCCCGCTACCGGCTCAGGCTTCCGGGGTGAAGCCGGCCGGCTTTTCGGCGTCTTTCTCGAACAGGAACTTCACCAGCTCCGCTTCCAGCATCGCGCGGTGTTCGGGCTTGCGTGGCGACAGGCGGTTTTCGTTGATCAGCATGGTCTGGTGCGCCAGCCAGGCCGACCAGGCCTGCTTGCCGATGTGGTTGAACACGCGCTGGCCCAGGTCGCCGGGGTAGGGCACGAAGTCCAGGCCCTCGGCATCGCGTTGTTCGTACTGGCAGAAGACGGTTCGGGGCATGGCACTCACTCGTGGTTGCGGGGTTTCGTAGATCTGCGTTTCGGCGCCTTCACCGGCGTGCCGTCCAGCAGCTTGCGGATCGGCGCGGGCAGGCCCAGCGCCGGGAGTTCGTCAGCGGCGACCCAGCGCAGCGCGGGTTCGTCCACGCGCAGGCCGCGTACCTGCCGCGACAATACCTGCAGGTGCAGCCGATAGTGGCTGAAGGTGTGCTGCAGCACCGGCAGCTCGTCGGCATCTTCCAGCGAACCGTCGACGTGCGTGTCGAACCAGTCCTGCAGGTCGCTGCCGGCTTCGGCCTGCGGCAGGGTCCACAGCTGGGCCCAGATGCCGGTATCGGGCCGCTTCTGCAGCAGCACGCGCTGCTGCGGATCGCGCAGCAGCAGGGCCACCGCTTCGCGCTCGGGCAGGGTCTTGCCGGGTTTCGGCGTGGGCAGTTCGGCGGTGCGGCCTTCGCGGCGAGCCACGCAGTCTTCCTGCATCGGGCAGATCACGCAGGCCGGCCTGGCGCGGCTGCACACGGTCGCGCCCAGATCCATCTGTGCCTGGGTGTAGTCGGCCATGCGCCCGGCGGGTACCTGCGCCACATGTGCTTCGGCCAGCGCCCAGAGTTGCTTCTCGATGGCCGGCAGGCCGGGAAAGCCCTCGATGCCGTGGTAGCGGCTCAGCACGCGCTTGACGTTGCCATCGAGGATCGCGAACGGGTCGTTCCAGGCCTGGCTGAGGATGGCGCCCGCGGTGCTGCGGCCGATGCCGGGCAGGGCATGCAGCGCATCGAAATCGCGCGGCAGGTCGCCGTCGTGCAGTTCCACGCAGCGCTTGGCCGCAGTATGCAGATTGCGTGCACGGGCGTAGTAGCCCAGGCCGGCCCACTGCGCCATCACCTCGTCGTTGCTGGCGGCGGCCAGGTCGGGCAGGGTCGGGAAATGCTGCAGGAAGCGCTGGAAATACGGGATGACCGTGGCCACCTGGGTCTGCTGCAGCATGATCTCCGACAGCCAGACCCGGTAGGGACTGCGCGGGTGCTGCCAGGGCAGGTCGTGGCGGCCGTGGTCGTCGAACCAGTGCAGCAGGTGGGCGACGAAGTCGTCTGCGGGGGCGGTTCCGGCGCTGGCGTGCGGCTGGCGGGGCATCAATGTTCCGGGAGAGTGCAGTAGAGCCACGCCATGCGTGGCTGCACGGCGTATCAGGCGCCCAGCGCTTCAGGCAGCAGGGCGTCGACGAAGGCTTCCGGATCGAATACGCGCAGGTCTTCCGGGCGCTCGCCGATGCCGGCGAAGCGGATCGGAATGCCGAATTCGCGGGCCAGGGCGAAGACCACGCCGCCCTTGGCGGTGCCGTCCAGCTTGGTCACCACCAGGCCGGTCACCTTCACTGCGGCATTGAACTGGCGCAGCTGCGACAGCGCGTTCTGGCCCGTGGTGCCGTCGATCACCATCAGCACTTCGTGCGGCGCGGTTTCGTCGATCTTGCCGAGCACGCGGCGGATCTTGCCCAGCTCGTTCATCAGGCCGGACTGGGTATGCAGGCGGCCAGCGGTGTCGGCGATCAGCACCGCGGTGCCGCGCGCCTTGCCGGCCTGCAGCGCGTCGTAGGCCACCGAAGCGGCGTCGGCGTTCTGCCCCTGGGCGACCACGGCCACGCCGTTGCGCTCGCCCCAGGCCTGCAGCTGGGCCACGGCGGCGGCACGGAAGGTATCGCCGGCAGCCAGCATCAGGCTGTGGCCCTCATCCTTGAAGCGCTTGGCCAGCTTGCCGATGGTGGTGGTCTTGCCGACGCCGTTGACGCCGACGGTGAGCACCACGAAGGGCTTGGCGTTGCGATCGATCACCAGCGGCTTGGCCACCGGCTGCAGGATCGCGATCAGCTCGCTGCGCAGTGCGGCCAGCAGCGCATTGGCATCGACGAACTCGCGCGACTTCATGCGCTTGCGCAGGCCCTCGACCAGGTCGGTGGTGGCGCCCACGCCGACGTCGGCGGTGATCAGTGCGGTTTCCAGTTCGTCCAGCAGGTCGTCGTCGAGCTTGGGATTGCGCGAGAACAGGCCGCCGAAGCTGCGGGCGATGACGCTGTTGCGCAGGCGCTCGCGCCAGCCGGGCTTGCCGGCCGGGGCCGGGGCGGCATCGACCAGCACCGGCAGATCAGCGGCGGGCGCGGCCGGAGCCTCGGCCGGGGTCACCGGCGCCAGCGGTGCGAGCACAGCGGCGGCAGCCAGGGCCTCGGCCTCGAAATCCTCCGGGGCGATGACCCGTTCCTGGACCGGCGCTGCCGGTGCCGTGGCAACCGGCGGCTCGGGCGCTGCGACGGGCGCAGGCGCAGCGGCCTCGACGGTGGCCGGCGCGGCTACCGGTGCGGCGGATGCCTCCTCGACCGGAGCGGCAGACGGGAACGCCGCCGCCAGCTCATCAGCCGAGTAATGCTGGGTCTTGGGCGCGTCCGTCGTGGCGGCGTCCTGGGGCTTCTTGCGGCGGAAAAAACTGAGCATTGGCAAAAGGCGCTGAAATCAGAGGGATATGCTACCACTCGGGCCTGTCGGCCCGATGTGGACTCAAGGTTGCGCGTGCGGGGCCGTTAACCGGTCCGAGGGGCTGCGCAGGGCGGCCCGGAGACCGCCGATGAACGTGATGGAGACTGCGCTGTCCGGAATGCGTGCGGCCCAGCAGGGCGTGCAGGTTGCCCCACACAACGTGGCCAACGTCGCCACCCCGGATGCCCAGCGGCTGCAACTGCAGCGCAGTGCGGCCGGGCAGGGCGGGGTAGACACGACGGTCGTTGCTGCCGACCAAGACCCCACCGCGCCACTGGGTGACCTGCTGGCGGCCAAGGCTGAAGTGGTGGCGTTTGCGGCCAACGCCGCGGTGATACGCCGCCAGGACCAGATGCTGGGCTCGCTGCTGGATCGGGAAGCCTGAGAAGCCCGCCCTGGTAGGTGTCAACCTTGGTTGACACGCATCTGGACCGCCAACCAAGGTTGGCATCTACCTGAGCAGCGCCCGGTAGCGCCGGGCCCAGCCCCGCGCCCCCCGGCCGCTCCGGCCGGCAGGGGCAGCAGCGG
>NZ_JACVTT010000177.1:0-3318 GCF_016624665.1 Stenotrophomonas sp. S39
CCCCCCCCCCCCCCCCCCCCCCCCCCCCCCCCCCCCCCCCCCCCCCCCCCTTCGACAGACTCCTGCGGCTGCCGGTGGGTGCCGACCGTTGGTCGGCACTCAACAAGAAGGGGTCAGATCTGACCCCGATGTCTGGGCGCGCGCGAGCAGCAGCGCCTGCTCGCGGGCATTACCGGTGAGCGCGGCCGCCTCGCGGAAGGCGCTGGCGGCATCATCATGCCGGCCCAGCTGCTGCAGCAGGTCGCCGCGCACCACCTGCAAGGGCGCATAGCCCTGCAACCGCGCATCGACCAGCAACGGCTGCAACAACCCCCAGGCCGCAAACGCGCCGTCGCTGCGCGACACCGCCACCACCCGGTTGAGGGCCACGACCGGCGATGGCATTACCTGCAGCAACTGTGCATACAGTGCGGCGATGCGCGCCCAGTCGGTATCGTCGGCGCGGCGCGCAGTGGCATGGCAGGCCGCGATTCGGGCCTGCAGCACGTAGGCGTCGTCGCCACCGCCGGCCTCCAGCGCACGCTGCAGCACCTGCTGCCCGCGCTCGATCTGCAGCCAGTCCCAGCGCGCGCGGTTCTGCGCGTCCAGCAATACCGGCTGGCCCTGCGCATCGACGCGCGCCGCGGCACGCGACGCCTGCAGTTCCATCAGTGCCAGCAGGCCCAGCACCGGCGGCGCAGGCAACCGATGGGCGAGGATGCGGGCCAGCCGCAGCGCCTCCTCGCACAGCGCCGGGCGCATCCAGTCATCGCCGGCACTGGCCGCGTAGCCTTCGTTGAAGACCAGGTAGATCGCCTCCAGCACCGACGCCAGCCGCTCGGGCAACGCTTCGACGCGCGGCACTTCATAGGGCACCTGCTTCTGTACCAGGGTGCGCTTGGCGCGCACGATGCGCTGGGCGATGGTGGGCTCGGGCTGCAGGAAGGCACGGGCGATCTCGGTGGTGGTCAGCCCACCCAGCAGGCGCAGGGTCAGCGCCACCCGCGCATCGGCCGGCAGCACCGGGTGGCAGGCCACGAACATCAACCGCAGCAGGTCATCGCCGAGGTCGTCTTCCAGCGCCTGGGTATCATCGGGTGCAGGCAATGCCGCCGGGTGCAGTTCATCGCTCCATTGCGCATGCTGCTGTGCCACGCGCTGGTGCTGGCGCAGCACATCGATGGCACGGTTGCGCGCAGTGGTCATCAGCCAGGCTCCGGGGTTGTCCGGGATGCCCTGCGCCGGCCAGCGCTCCAGCGCGGCCAGCCAGGTGTCCTGTGCCAGCTCCTCGGCGCGGCCGACATCACCGCCGAGCAGCCGCGCAAGGCGCGCGATCAATACCGGCGATTCCATCCGCCAGAGGGTTTCCAGGCGCTGGCTCAGGGCGGGCGAGGTCATGCGCCGATCACAGCACGCAGGCCGTGCCCGCACAAGCGCCAGCGCTCATGCCTGGACAATCGGCTTGAAGCCGCCCCAGAACATGCGCCTGGTATCGAACGGCATGTCCTTGGGGCCGATGCTGGCCAGGCGCGGGTCGGCCATCACCTTGGCGTTGATGCGGTCGCGCGCAGCCCGCGAGCGGAACACCACGAACGCGACGATGACCGTTTCCCCCGGCTTGGCCTTCACCGCGCGCGGGAACGAGGTGGACTTCCCGGGTTCGACATCATCGGCCACGCATTCCATGTACTGCAGCGCGCCGTGATCCTTCCAGACCGTGCCGGCCTTGCGGGCAAGGCGGCGGTAGTCGGCCACCTTGTCCTGCGGGCACGGCAGCACGTAAGCGTCCACGTAAGCCATGGTTTTCCTCCTCGAGGCGCGCCGTCAGCCCGGCTCGCCCTCCATGTGTGCGATTTCCCACAGGTGGCCATCCAGGTCCTGGAAGCCGCGCTGGTACATGAAACCGTAATCGCGCGCCGGTTGCGGTTCGCTGCCACCGGCGGCCACCGCCTTGTCCACCATCACGTCCACCGCCTTGCGGCTGTCGGCCGACAGGCAGGTGATCACCTCGGTCTGCGCGTGCGCATCGGCGATGCCCTTGTTGGTGAACTGCTGGAAGAACGGCTTGACCAGCAGCATCACGAAGATGCTCTCGCTGATGACCATGCAGGCGGCATCTTCGTTGGTGTACGCCGGGTTGAAGCTGTAGCCCAGCGCGCTGAAGAAGTCCTTGGACTGTTGCAGGTCCTGCACGGGCAGGTTGACGAAGATCATCTGCGGTTGCGGTGCGCTCATCGTTGCGGTTCCTGTGCGGGTGGTGGGTGATGGGACGGGATCAGGGCTGCTTCATGCAGTTGACCATCCACGGCTTGCCGTAGCGGTCGATCAGCATGCCCCAGCGATGGGCCCAGAAGGTTTCGGCAATCGGCATCTGCACCTGCCCGCCCTCGGCCAGCGCGGCAAACACGCGCTCGGCTTCCTCGATGCTGCCGACGTCGACATTGATCGTGGTCGACCCGCCCTCGCCGCCACCCGGGCCATCGGCCGCCATCAGGATCGCGCCGTCGATCTCCAGCTGGCTGTGCGCCACATGGTCGAGGGTCTCGGCGGGCATTTCATTGCAGCCTGGCGAGCCGTCGGAAGGCGGCATGTCGCGGTACTTCATTTCCGAGGTGACCTGGCCACCGAGGGCCTTGGCATAGAAGGCCATCGCATCGTGGGCCTGGCCGCTGAAGCCAAGGAAGGGAATCAGTTTCATGGCAGTGCTCCGTTGGGTGGTAGCGCCGGGTCATTCCCGGCGAAGGGTCGGGTCAATCCGATCAATCTGCGAGCTGTTCCCGCAGACGCTGTTCCTGCTGCTGTAATTCGGGAGTGAAGGCTTCGCCGAAATCCTCGGCGGTGATCAGTGGGCGCAGCTCGAGGGTGCCGCCGGCGCCGAACGGGGCGCGGCTGGCCCATTCGACGGCCTCGTCCAGCGAGCGCACGTTCCACAGCCAGAAGCCGGCGATCTGCTCGCTGGGCGGCCCGAACGGCCCGGCCTGCACCTGCGGGGCGGCGGCGCCAAAATAAATGCGGCGGCCGCGTGCGGTGGCGTGCAGGCCTTCGCCGGCGAGCATGATGCCGGCGGCGACGAGTTGTTCGTTGTAGGCGCCCATTTCGGCCAGTTCCGCTTCGCTGGGCAGGCGGCCGGCTTCGGAATCGGCGTTGGCTTTGACGATCACCATGACTTTCATGTGGGTCTCCCGTGGGCGGCGGTTTGCGTGCCCTTCATGGGTACGACGAACCGGAGGATCGGGAATCGACAGGTCAGGTGAAGTTTTTTTCCTGCGCGGAAGGCGCGCCTGCGGCGGGGATCGGCGAACGGCGGAGCCCCTCCGTGGTGGGGGTTGAAAGCCCGGG
>NZ_JACVTT010000178.1:0-3244 GCF_016624665.1 Stenotrophomonas sp. S39
CTTCAGGGGGTCACTTCACCATGGGGGCTCGTAGGCGCCATCCATGGCGCCAACGGTCCTGCCCAGCCACACCGCCCCACCCCTGACAGATCGCGGCGCGTCCTCGCCTTTGGTAGGTGTCGACCTTGGTCGACACACATCCACGCAACGCGTGGATGCTTTTGACTTTGACTTTTCTTTTTCGATTTTCCGTGGCGGACGCGCACGGAAACTGTCAGAGGTCGGGCGGCTGTTGCAGTCGACTAACAGTCGACTCTACCGATCTTCAGCCACGAGGGGCTCAGCCGTTGGCTTTCGCCTTCGCCTCGCGGGCGGCCTGCTGCTCGACCAGGGTCAGCGCGACGTTGTCACGCAGATAGGCCGGCTCGACCTTCTCCGCCGCCATGCCTTCGCCACGGGCGAACGCGGGCACCGCCAGCGCCAGCACGTCCGATGCGCGAGGCAATGCTGCTGCATCGAAGCCACGCAGCCCAGCGCCCAGCTGTGCCACCAGCGCGCCCTCGGCCGCGCCGAAACCGGTGCCGACACCGTAGGCCTGCAGCCCGTCCGGCAGCGCCACCGCCGCCGGTGCGCAGACGCGCTCGGCATCGCGCGCCACCGGCAGACCGTCCACACGCTCGAAGCGCGCAACGTACAACTCGCCCATCCGCGCATCGATCGCCGACAGGATCTGGTCTTCTTCCGCCGGCGCACGCAGCGCCAGCACCTGCAGCGTCGATACCGGCAGCAGCGGCCGGTCCAGTGCCAGCGCGATGCCCTGCGCGATCGCGATCGCCAGGCGCACGCCGGTGAACGCGCCGGGGCCCCGACTGAGCGCGATGCCATCCAGCTGGCAGCGGCTGATGCCGGCCTCAGCCAGCAGCGCCTCGGCCCACGGCAGGCTCAGTTCGGCATGGCGGCGCGGTGCGATCTCGAAGCGCTCCAGCACCTGCCCATCGACATGCAGGGCAACGGAACAGGCTTCGGTGGCGGTTTCAAAGGCGAGCAGTTTCATCGGATCGGATCAGGACGCATCGGGTCAGAACAGGGGGAACGTGGCACCGGGGGCCGGCTCCGGACCCGGCGCGGGGGCCGGGGCGGTCGGGGCGGCGGCGTCCTCGGCCACGGGGGACCATTGTGGCGCAAAGAAGGCCTGCACATCGGCCAGCGCGCGGGTGCGGCGGAACGGCGGCAGGGAATCGAGGAACACCCGGCCATAGCCGCGGTTGAGCAGGCGCGGGTCACACAGCACCAGCACGCCGCGATCGGTCTCGCTGCGGATCAGCCGGCCCACGCCCTGCTTGAGGGCGATCACCGCCTGCGGCAACTGCTCGTCGCGGAACGGATTGCCGCCCTGGCTGCGGATCGCCTCCAGCCGTGCTTCATAGACCGGGTCATCCGGCGCGGCGAACGGCAGTTTGTCGATCACCACCACGCTCAGCGCCTCGCCCACCACGTCCACGCCTTCGCGGAAGCTGGCCGAGCCGAGCAGCACGCCGTTGCCGGAATCGCGGAAGCGCTGCAGCAACGTGGCGCGCGGCGCCTCGCCCTGCACGAACAATGGCCACGGCCCATCGCGCAGTGCCTCGGCCGCCTCGCGCAGCGCACGGTGCGAGGCAAACAGCAGGAATGCCCTGCCCTGCGAGGCCTGCAGCACCGGCCGCAGGGCCTGGATGAGCGCCGTGCCGAAGCCGCGCGCCGCCGGATCGGGCAGGCCTTCCGGCAGGTAGCACAGCGCCTGCTCGGGCCAGTTGAACGGACTCGGCTGGACCAGCGTGTGCGGATCATCCAGGCCCAGGCGGGTGGTGATGTGCTCGAAGCCCCCGCCCACGGTCAGCGTGGCCGAGGTGAAGATCCAGGCGGCGCGGCTGCGCTCGCGATGCTCGCGCAGCGGCCCGGACACATCCATCGGCGTGCGCTGGCAGCGGAAACCGCGCGGCGTGAGTTCGTACCAGAGCACGTCGGCGGCACGCGCCAGCTCGGCCGGGTCGGTATCGAAATCCAGGGTGGGTTCGTCGTCGCCCAGCCAGCGCGCCAGCCGCGAAACCGCTTCGCGTGCACGGGCGTGGCAGGCATCAAGGCCGGCGGCGGCTTCGCGCAGCGGCTGCAGCGCCTGTTCCAGCGCCACCAGGCAGCTCATGGCCATATCGAAGCCCTCGCGTACCTGCGGCATCGCCAGCGCGCGCCACTGCGTGCCACGCGACGGCAGCCCTTCCATCGCCAGGCGCAGCGCCAGCAGCGCCTGCTGCAGCTGGTCGACGGGTTCCTGCAGCGCCGACTGCGCCCCGCCCACGCCACGCGCCTCGGCCAGGCAGTCGCGGCCCAGTTCCTGCCATGGGCGCATGCCGAAGCCTTCGCCGAAGAACTGCGCGGCCAGTTCGGGCAACTGGTGTGCCTCATCGATGACAAAGGCCTGCGCACCTGGCAGCAGTTCGCCGAAGCCATCCTGTTTCAGGGCCAGGTCGGCCAGCAGCAGGTGGTGGTTGACCACCACCACATCGGCCGCCTGCGCACGTTGCCGCGCATGCACGACAAAGCAGTCGTCCCAGAACGGGCAGTCGATGCCCAGGCAGTTGTCGACGGTGGAGGTCACCATGGGCAGCAGCGGCGAATCGTCGGCCAGTCCATCCAGCTCGGCGATGTCACCGAACTGCGAGCGACCGGACCAGGCGAGGATGCGCTGGAACTGCGCGGCCTGTTCGGGGCTGGAAAAGCGCGGTTCGCCCCGTGCCTGCTGCAACCGGTAGCGGCACAGGTAGTTGGCGCGGCCCTTCAGCAGCGCGCTGCGCAGGCCGACGCCCAGCGCCTGGCGCACGCGCGGCAGGTCGCGATGGTAGAGCTGGTCCTGCAGCGCACGGGTGCCGGTGGAAATGATCGTACGCAGCCCGGACAACAGCACCGGCACCAGGTAGGCAAAGGTCTTGCCGGTGCCGGTACCGGCCTCGGCCAGCAGCAGGTCGCGCTGCTGCAGCGCATCGGCGATGGCCTCGGTCAGGTGCAGCTGCGCCGGACGCGGGACGAAGGCATCCAGGTGCGAGGCGAGCGCGCCGCCGTCGCTGAGGGCTTCGCGGCTGGCATGGACGAGGTCGGACATCAGACAGGAAGGATACCCGGCCGGGCGCTGCCCGGCACCCGTTTCAAGCCAGAGCGTAGGCAACGGCAACAGCAACAGCGGTGTTCATGGCTCTGGGTTGTACTGCGGGTTGGCGGGGGGCTGTGGGTTTGCGGGGACGCCGTAAACCCATCCATGGGGGCTTGGTCGCCG
>NZ_JACVTT010000179.1:0-3065 GCF_016624665.1 Stenotrophomonas sp. S39
CCCGGGGCGCGCAAACGTTCCAACCCCCCCCCCCCGCCTGGCGGGGCGCCGCGGGGGGGGCGGCGACGATGGCATCGAAGACGGGTTCTGAGGGCGTGTCGAGCACGCCCAGGCGGTCGATCTCACAGAGTCTGGAAGCTTCATCCATAACTGGCGCGCTGGCTTCTGTCGGGAAGGGCGGGGCAGGCCCCACGCTAATGGGGCAAGGGTTAGCATCGTGCGTTCCCGGGTGATGCCCGCGTGATGCTGGCTGCCGCTGTCTCAGTTGTTCTGCTTCAGCGCGGCCTGGCGTGCAGCAAAGACTTCCGGGGTCTGCGGCTTGACGAACAGTGCCACCAGCTCAGGAAATTCGTCCTTGACCGCCGTCTCGATACGGGTGATGCAGGCTTCGATCTGCGGCGTACGCCGGTCGTCCTCGAACTCCGCGCTGAGCATGGCTACCACCTGCTCGGGACCCATCTGCATGGTCGTCACGCCGTTGGCACGCAGCAGGTCAGGATCGGTGACCGCCACGGCCATGATCCGCTGCGCCACCGCCGGGTGCGCCGGCTCGCCCACCAGCAGGCCCTTGGTTTCCCGCGCCAGCAGGAAAGCGGTCACGGCGAGCACGGCCGCGATGCACAGGGAGGCCACGCCATCGAGCACGGGCATCTCCAGCAGCTGCGCGGCCAGCAGGCCGGCCAGGGCGAAGCCCAGGCCCAACAGCGCGGCGCTGTCTTCCAGCAGTACGGTGAACGTGGAGGGATCCTTGCTGCGCCGGAAGGCTTCGAAGTAGCCCATGCGCCCCTTGCTGCGGCGGAACTCACGCAGGGCGATGTACCACGACGTGCCCTCGAACAGCAGCGACACGCCCAGTACCGTGTAGCTGAGGCCATGGTTCGTGGCCGGCTGCGGGTGGCGGATGTGCTGGATGCCTTCGTACGCCGAGACGCCCGCACCGGCGGCGAACACCAGCAGGGCGACGATGAAGCTCCAGAAATACAGCTCACGCCCGTAACCGAAGGGGTGCAGCGTGTCGGGAGACTTCTCCGCACGGTGCAGGCCGTACAGCAGCAGGATTTCGTTCAGTGTGTCGACCAGCGAATGGACGCCTTCGCTCAGCATGGCCGAGCTGCCGGAGATGCCGGCAGCGATGAACTTGGCGATGGCGATGGCGAGGTTACCGAACAGTGCGGCGTAGACGACCAGGCGTGAGCCCGTGGGAGCGGCCATGTGAGGGGGCAGATGGAACGGACACCCCATGGTGCGATGCGGGGTGTCCGTGTCGCGTATACGGCTCGCTCAGCGCTGCCTCGGGTTGAGGTAGATGCGGGTTCCGTTCGATTCGCGCCGGCCCGACCAGCGTCCGCCACCGCTGGGACGGAAGCGCGCGATGACCTGGTTGTTGGTGTCGGTCAGCAGCAGCTGGTTGCCGGACAGCAGCCAGCGGTTGACCGAAAAGAAGCCATCGGGGCAGCCGGCCGGCACCCACGCGCCATAGCCGCCGAACCATTGGCTGTCCTTCAGCGTGATGGTGCAGCTGGAGCCGTTTTCCTGGCCCAGGGTCCAGTCACCAAACAGGTCGCTGTCGCGCACCGACCAGCCGCCATGGTGGCGGTCGCCGCCCCAGTCGTCGCGGTTGTCGTCGTGGTAGCCGATGTCCACCTCGGCGCCGGAACTGCGGCTGCGCGACTCCGAGTGCGAGTTGCCAGTCGTGGTGGTCTCGGTGGTCATCGAGCCCATGTTGCCGAAGTCCGCATTGGACTGGGTCGGGTCGCCGCTGTCGTCCTGGCCCGTGTCGTTGTTCGACTGGGTGGTCGTCGTGGTCTGCGAGCTGCTGGTGGTCTGTGTGCTGGTCGTGTCCTGGCCAAAGCCGAACGACGCGTCCTGGGCCATGGCGGTGGCGGGGAGGGCAAGGCTGCACAGCGCCAGCAGCCCGTGGTGCGGGAAGAGCTTGGCCATCGTCGAATCCTCGTTGGAGAACGCTGGAACCGCTGATCTGCGTGTGGGGCGGCAGCCTGCCGCGCCGGCGGAGCATAGCGCCGGCCCGACGGGGGTGGCGTGAGGGCCGTGTGCAGGTGCAGGCCTGGCGGGGCGACGGCCAGCGCATCGTGAACAGGGCTGCCCGTGGCGGGGGGTACACTGCATGCCCACCCCAGCGGGGCAGGCCCCGATGTCCGCAGCAGAACCAGGCCAGGCCATGCGGCAACGGACACTGCAGGAGTGCCGGGCCATCACCGCGGCCCTGTCGTCCATGGATGATCCGCACGCCTCGATCCACGCGGCGCGCAAGGCGATCCGCCGCCTGCGGGCGCTGCTTGGCCTGGTGCAGCATCCGGCGCTGGACCTGGAGGACGCGGACCGGCGCCTGCAGCGCCTCGGCGACAGCCTGTCGGACCTGCGCGATGCCCAGGTGGTGGTGCAGGCTGCGGTCTACCTGCAGGACAGCCATGCCGCAGACGCGTGGCCGGCCATCATCGCCCGGCTCACCCAGCGCCGCGACCGGCTGCTGCAGCAGAGCCTGCAGCGCGATCCCGGGTTCGAGCGGCGGTTGCGTCGCGTACTGATCGTGCAGGAACAGCTTGCGACGCAGCCCTGGGCGAAGCTGCGGCGGTCGGCGCTGCGCAGCAACCTGGAGCGCAGCCAACGGCGGGCCGAAAAGGCCGCCCAGCGTGCGAGCGACGATGGCGGGGCCGAGGCGATTCATCGCTGGCGGCGCAAGGTCCGCCGCCTGCGCATGCAGCTGGACGTGGCACACGCACTGCATCTGCACGCTGGGAAACGGCAAGCGTCGGGTGGCGATGCGAAGGCCCTGCACCGGCTCAGTGATGCGCTGGGGCAGCAGCAGGATCTGCAGCTGCTGCACAACCTGGTCAGGGCGATGCCGGCCGCTCATGGCAAGGCGCGGGTGCTCGAGCAGCTACGCAGCGCGCAGCACGCAGGGTAATGGAAGGATCCACGCAGCCGTGGTAGCGCCAGGCCATGCCTGGCGGTTGCCATCAGGTGCCGCTGCGTTCGCCGGGCGTGGCCCGGCGCTACCGGTCCTCGTTGCGTCGGTAGCGAAGGGATCGACGCAGCCCAGGTAG
>NZ_JACVTT010000017.1:0-57016 GCF_016624665.1 Stenotrophomonas sp. S39
GGGGGGGCGCCCCCCCCCCCCCCCCCCCCCCCCCCCCCGGGGGGCGGCCCCCCCCCCCCCCCACCCCGCAGGGCGTTTCACCCGCCCTGCTTTGCGGCGTAGTCCTGCGCCTGCCGCATCACCCGCAGCAGGTTGCCGCCCCAGATGGCGGCGATCTGCTGCTCGGTGTAGCCCTTGCGCAGCAGCCACGCGGTGATCTTCGGCAACTGGCTGACGTCGGGCAGGTCGCTGAGGCCACCGCCACCATCCCAGTCCAGGCCGATGCCCACGTGTTCGGGGCCGACCACGTTGAGGATGTGTTCGAAGTGGGCGAAGAAGTCGTCCAGGCTGGCATGGCGCACCGGGTGTTCGTGATCCAGCGCCTGCTCGGCCTGCTGCAGGGCCACGCCCTGCTCGATGCCCATGCCTTCCCAGCCGCCCAGCTGCTTGCTCAGCGCTTCTTCGGCCTGCTTGCGTTCGGGCGTTTTGGCAGTGTCGATCAGGTAACCGCCATAGGCATTCACCTGGATCACACCGCCGGCCTTGGCCAGCTGACGCAGGCGTGCATCGTCGAGGTTGCGCGGGTGGTTGTAGACCGCCTTGGCCGAGCTGTGCGACAGCACGAACGGCACCGGCATCATCGCCAGCAGGTCATCGAACACCGCATCGGAGGCGTGCGACTGGTCGATGACGATGCCCAGTTTCACCGCCGCGCGCACCAGATCCTTGCCCGCCGGGCTCAGGCCCTTCCACTCCGCGCCCTTGGGGTCGGTGGCCGAATCGGCGAACTCGTTGTTGGCGAAGTGCACCGTGCTGAGCAGGCGCAGGCCGGCGCGGTGGTAGAACGAGAGCAGGCTGGGGTCTTCCACCAGCGGGCTGGCGTTTTCCATGCTGATGTAGACCACGCGCTTGCCAGCGGCCTTGATGCGCGCGGCATCATCGGCGGTCAGCGCCAACGCGAAGCGATCAGGATTGGCCGCCAGCATCTGCCGGATCTCCAGCAGGCGCTGCAGGCCGTGGTCGCGCTCGGCCAGGTGGGCGGCGGAAGTGCGATCCCCCTGGTCGGTGTAGATCGCCCAGAAGCCCCCATCCAGCGCGCCCTCGACCATGCGCGGGTAATCCACCTGCGAAAGCGCGTTGTGGTCGTGCCGCTGTTCGATGTCGAAGCCAGCGCGGCCGAAGTTGGCCGGCGTATCCAGATGGCTGTCCAGGGTCAGCAGGCGCTGCTGCAGGGCCTTGGCGCGGGCCAGCTCCTGCGCGCTGAACTCGATGGCATGGGCGGACAGCGGCGCGCACAGCGCCAGGGCAAGCAACAGGGACAGGCGACGCAGCGATGGCATGGGCTCTCACCGGCAAAGGGAAGAGCCCGACCATAGCGCTGCGGCCCGCCGTTTTGTAGAGCAGAGCCCATGCTCGGCTGCCAGGCAGATCAGCCGAGCGTGGGCTCGGCTCTACAGCAACAGACGGCTCAGTCCACCACGCGGCAGAACACGGCCTTCAGGTAACGCGATTCCTGCACGTGGGCCATGAACGGATGGTCCGGACCGGCGCCGGCCACCTTCAGGATCTGAATGGTGCGGCCGGAGAAATAGGCCGCGCGGCGCAGCATGTCCAGGAACTGGTCCTCGGCCACCAGGCCGGTGCAGGAGAACGTGGCGAACAGGCCGCCCGGCTTGACCACACCCAGCGCCAGCTTGTTCATGTCCAGATACTTCTTCAGCGCGGTGATGACCTGGTCGCGGTCGCGGGTCATCTTCGCCGGGTCCAGGATCACCACGTCGTACTGCTCGCCGCGGTTGGCGGCATCGCGCAGCCACGGGAAGATGTCGGACTGGATGAACTTCGGGCGCACGTTGTTCAGGCGCGAATTGCCCTTGGCGATCTGGATGACGTCTTCATCGATGTCGATGCCGACCACTTCCGACGCACCGCGTGCGGCCGCATACACGGCGAAACCGCCGGTGTTGCAGCACAGGTCGAGCACGCTCTTGCCTTCCACCTGCTGGCTCAGCCACTCACGGTTCTCGCGCTGGTCGGCGAAGAAGCCGGTCTTGTGCGCACCGGCCGGGTCGGCGCGGAACTTGATGCCATGCTCGGTGATCACCGACGCTTCGGTGGTGGTGTTGCCGTGGAAGTCGAAGCTTTCCTGCTTCTGCACGTGTTCGTCGGCGAAGCTGTGGAAGCGGCAGCCCGGGAACTGTTCGCGCAGGGCGTCGTAGATCCACTCGCGGTGGCGGAACATGCCGGCGGCGAAGAATTCGACCACCACCAGGTCGTTGTAACGGTCCACCACCAGGCCGGACAGGCCGTCGCCTTCGCTGTGCACCACGCGCCAGGCGTCGGACACCGCATCGAGCTTCAGGACGCCGCGGCGCAGTTCGACCGCCTGGGCGATCTTGCGCGAGAACCAGCCGGCATCGACCGGCACGTTCGGGTCGGTTTCAAGGATGCGCACGGCGATGCGCGAGTGCCCGTTGTAGAAGCCACGGCCGATGAACTCGCCATCGATGCCGACCACGTCGACGATGGAACCGGGCTTGGGCCGGACGGTCGGCTTCTCGACCAGTTTCTGGAAGATCCACGGGTGGCTGGAGCGCCACGCGTTCTTGAGGCGGACAACGGGAAGGGGGGTATTCATCGGCCTATTGTAAACCGGCCGCCGGGGTCAGATCCCCGCAGGGGCTCTGACCCCCGCCCGCCGCCCATTTGACGGCGGCCCGGCCAGGCCGCAGAATCGGCCCCAGAAGGGGAGTAGCTCCCAGACGTTGTCGCCGTCAATTCGAGCCCGCAGGCTCCGGTGCAACGGCAATCCCACCCGCGTGGGGTTGCGAGCGAGACCTTCGCCGTACTGGCGAAGCTCTGTCCCTGGATCCCCCTCCCGATCCTCCGTTGCAGATCCTCGCCGTCCGGCTTGGCATTCATCTTTCCAACGGATATTCCCAATGCAGACGATCGGTAATGTGTGGATGTGGGGCGGCTTCGTGGCGGTGGTCATCATCGCCCTGCTCGTCGACCTGGTGTTGATGCGCCACGGCGGACCGCACAAGGTCACCTTCAAGGAGGCCCTGTGGTGGTCCATCGGCTGGGTCGCGCTGGCCCTGCTGTTCAACGCAGGCCTCTGGTATTACCTCAGCGAGACCGCCGGCCAGGTGGTGGCCAACAAGGTCGGCCTGGAGTTCCTGACCGGCTACCTGGTCGAGAAGGCCCTGGCGGTGGACAACGTCTTTGTCTTCCTGATGATCATGAGCTACTTCGCGGTGCCGGAGGAGCAGCGCCAGAAGGTGCTGATCATCGGCATCCTGGGCGCGATCGTGCTGCGTACGATCATGATCTTCGCCGGCAGTGTGCTGATCAGCCAGTTCCATTGGCTGCTCTACGTGTTCGGTGCCTTCCTGCTCTTCACCGGCTGGAAGATGTGGTTCGCCGCCGGCCAGGAGCCGGACCTGGAGACCAACCCGGCCCTGCGCTGGATGCGCAGGCACCTGCGCCTGCTGCCGGACTACGCCGGCAACGCGATGAGCGTGATGCGCGACGGCAAGCGCTGGTTCACCCCGCTGTTCGCGGTGCTGATCCTGATCGCGGTGACCGACGTGATCTTCGCGGTGGACAGCATCCCGGCGATCTTCGCCATCACCACCGACCCGTTCATCGTGCTCACCTCCAACGTGTTCGCGGTGCTGGGCCTGCGTGCGATGTTCTTCCTGCTGGCCGGCATGGCCGACCGCTTCCACCTGCTGCCGTACGGCCTGGCGCTGGTGCTGGGCTTCATCGGCATCAAGATGATGATCATCGACCTGTTCAAGATCCCGACCCCGGTGTCGCTGGGCGTGGTCGCCGCGATCATCGCCGCCACCGTGGTGCTCAGCCTGAAGTACCCGCCGAAGGAAGACGCCGGCCAGGCCTGAGCCTGACCGGCCTGCGGCACGCGGCCGGCGGGATTGTCCCGTCGGCCGCTTCCACTCTCCCGTTGCGCTGGCCTTGGTTTCGCGCCGGCCACCGCCATTGCTGAGGTATGGACAACAACACGCCCCTGCCCGCCGGTGACGTGCCGGCCCCCCGCAACGACCGCATGCGCATCCTGCGGGCGTTCAATGTCAGCCTGGCCGCCGTGCTGGTGCTGGTGGCCGTCTTCGCCCTGCAGGGCAGCTTCGACTGGCGGCCGTGGGCGGTGGCACCGCTGGAGGCCAAGGGCCTGCTGGGGCTGATCGGCGGGCCGATGCTGCACGCCTCGGTCGAGCACATCGCCGCCAATGGCTTTGCGATCCTGATCCTCGGCACCCTGGCCGGCAGCGTGTACCCGAAAGCCACCGTGCGTGCCCTGCCCCTGCTGTGGCTGGGTTCGGGCATCGGCGCGTGGATGCTGGGCAACCCCGGCAGCGTGCACCTGGGCGCCAGCGGCGTGACCCACGGCCTGATGTTCCTGCTGGCCAGCCTGGGCCTGCTGCGCCGCGACCGCGCGGCAATCGCTACCGGCCTGATCGGCATGCTGTTCTACGGCGGCATGCTGATGACCATCCTGCCGCATGCCGATGGCGTGTCCTGGCAGTCGCACATGGGCGGCGCCTTCGCCGGCATCATCGCTGCGCTGCTGTTCCGCAATGCCGACCCGATGACGCCGCGCCAGCACTACAGCTGGGAGGACGAGGAAGACGAGGTCGAGGCGCTGGCCGACGACGAACTCGAGCCGCCCTCGCCGCGTCGCGTGCCGGTGCTGTGGCAGCCGCGCGAGGGGCACGATTACGTGGTGGTTCCCTTCCGCCGGCCGGACGAGCCGCGCGACCGCACCTCCTAGCGCGGCATCCTGCCCGTGAGCGACGAGCGCAGGAAATGCACGGCAAAGAACAGCATCACCGGCGCCGCGAACAGGATGAAGGTCACGATCAGGGCGAACATGAAGGGCTGTTCGGCCCAGGTGTAGACGACCCCGCCACTGCGCGGGGACCAGGAGACGTACCGCCCGCTTCCCAGGCTGCGCAGCACCGACAGCAGCGCTGAGCCACCGAACATCAGCAGGAAGGCACCCAGCGAGGCGAACGTCACGCGGATCATTACGGGCAATCGCTCCCCCTGCGGCCGGCGATCCGGCCGACGCCCGGCAGGCACGCCATGCAGGCGTGCCTCGCGTTCGGCACGCTTTCTCTGCTTTCGCGTCATCGGCCGCGGCCTCGCCGTCGGCGGTGGGGTCGCGGCCACCGTGTCCGGGGACGGCGCAATGTCGACCACCTGGTCAGGCACGGGAAGCTCCAGGTAGGACGCCAGCGTCTGCATCCACTGGGTGGTGCGCCGGCTGCCCAGCGCCATCGGCACCGTGACGGGGGTCAACGCGTGCGCACTGCCGTCTTCCAGGATCAGCCACAAGGTGGTGCTGGGGTAATACCGGTGCCGGATGCGGCGCAGTTCCATGCGCAGCGGCGCGGCCAGCGGGAAGGTCCGTGACCGCTCGCGCAGGCCAAGCAGGTAGGTGGTACTGGACCGGCCGATGCCTCGACCACGCGAGAGAAGCAGGGTCTCGCGCATCTCGCCGTACACCAGCAGGGTCACCGACAGCACGACGACCAGCAGCCCGACCACGGCCAACGGGAGCAGGTCCTGCCCGCCCAGCCGGGCCAGGCGAGGACCGGCCGCAACAAGCAGCAGCCCCACCAGTACCGGTCCCGCCGTGCCAACGAACAGGCAGAGGCCTGCCTGCAGCACATTGTAGGAACGTATCTGCAGGTCACCCTGCGGCGTTTGACGATAGCGATGCAACAGCAGCATCCGGCCTCCCTTCCCTGGTCGGCTCCCTCGCAGCCTGCGCCCAGTATGCCCGCGATCGGCGCTGCATCCACACAGGTAGCGGCCGGGCCGTGCCCGGCGGCGTTGACGGATCAGTTCGCGGCGTTGCCCGCCGCGCCCATGCCATCGACCGCCTGCCGGCCCAGCGCCGGGTCATCGGTGAAGAACGCATCGATGCCGGTGGCCAGGTAGGCACGCATCTCGGCGATCGAGCCTTCCGGGTTGCGCGCGCTGTCGGCACCCTTGCGCAGGTTGCTGGCCTGGAAATGGTTTTCCGGGCGGAAGGTGTACGGGATCACCATCAGGCCGGCCGCATGTGCATCACGCACCAGCGCCGTCGGCGTGCCCAGCGCACCGTTGGCCTCAAGCGGGATGATCGAACGCAGCTCCGGGCCGATGCCATCGGCGTAGCTGGCGATGTCCTTCAGCCCGGCCGGGGTCATCATCTGCGCATAGGTAAGCGTGCCACCGGCCTTGGCGACATCGGCCGGGCGGGCATCGCCCTTCCACAGCAGCTGCAGCAGGCGGATGTTGCTGCCACGGCCGATCTTGCCGCGCAGGTAGCGCAGGTTGGCGGTCTCGAACGACTGGATCGTCACTGGTGCGACGGCGGTATAGGCATTGCCGCGCAGCGCGGCCAGCACCTTGTCTTCCATCGGCAGGCCGATGGACTGGAAGTAGGTCGGGTGCTTGATTTCCGGCACCAGGCCGATGCCGCGGTTGGCACGACCGGCCTGCTGGACAAGGAACGCCAGGATTTCGTCCAGGGTGGCGATGCGGAACTGGCCGTCGAAGGCGGTGCTGCGCAGTTCCGGCAGGCGCTCGCGGGTGTAGAGGGTCTTCAGCTCGGCCAGGGTGAAGTCTTCGGTGAACCAGCCTTCGACCTTCTCGCCATCGATGACCTTGGTGGTCTTCCGCTTGGCGAATTCCTTGTGCTCGGCGACGTCGGTGGTACCACCGATCTCGTTCTCGTGGCGGGCCACCAGCACGCCGTCCTTGGTCATCACCAGGTCCGGCTCGATGTAGTCGGCGCCATCGGAGATGGCCTGCGCGTAGGCCGCCAGCGTGTGCTCAGGCAGCAGCGCGCTGGCGCCACGGTGGCCGTAGACCGAGGCCTTGGCAGTGGCCGGGGTGGAAGTTTCAGCACTCATGGCCACCGATGGTGCCACGGCCAGCGACAACAGCAACGCACAACCCCACGACTTCACTGCGACTTCCCCAAGCGGTATGTGATGGGGGTCAGTATGCGGCGGGAATGTTACAACCGGCGGTGTCGGGCACGGGGTCGGATTCCCGCAGGGGCTCCGACCCCGGCCCTTCGCAGCCGAGCGTGGGCTCGGCTCTACAGCTACTTGCCGATGCAGAAACTGGAGAAGATCCTGCCCAGCAGGTCATCGGCACTCATCTGCCCGGTGATCTCGCCCAGCGCATCATGCGCCAGCCGCAGTTCCTCGGCGGCCAGTTCCAGGTGCTCGTGCACCAGCTCGCCATCGGCGCGCTGCGCATGTTCCTGCGCGCGTTCGATCGCATCCACATGGCGGGTACGCGCGGAGAACTCGCCGTCCACCTGCTCGCCTGCTCCGGCCGAGGCAATCGAACGCAGGCGCGCGTGCAGGTCTTCCAGGCCGGCACCGGTGGCGGCCGAAACGAACACGCGGTCCGGGTCATCCAGCGCCGGCAATGCCGCCAGCAGGTCCGACTTGTTGTGGATGTAGACCTTGTGCGGCACGGCGGCCACGGCCTCGCCCAGCGCGGCTTCACCGGCGGCGGGGTCGCGTGCATCCAGCACGATCAATGCGAGGTCGGTGCGCTCGATCTCGACGTGGGCGCGGCGCATGCCTTCGCGTTCGATGGCGTCGCCACCGTCGCGCAGGCCGGCGGTGTCGACCAGGGTCAGCTCCAGGCCATCCAGGCGGATGGTCTCGCGCAGCGTATCGCGGGTGGTGCCGGCAATGTCGGTGACGATGGCGCGCTCGCTGCCGGCCAGGGCGTTCAGCAGCGAGCTCTTGCCGGCGTTCGGCGGGCCGATCAGCACCGCATGCAGGCCATCGCGCAGGCGACGGCCGCGTTCTGCATCCCGGCGCAGCAGGGCCAGATCAGCGCGCGCCTGTTCAAGCCCGCGCCGCACCTGCGCGCCGCCGAGGGTATCCAGCGGTTCGTCGGCGAAGTCGATGGCCGCTTCCACGTGGATGCGCAGCAGTACGAGCTGTTCAACCACCGCATCGATGCGGCGCGAGAACACGCCATCCAGCGAACGGCGTGCCGCGCGCGCGGCGCGGTTGTCGCCCGCGGCGATCAGGTCGGCGATGGCCTCGGCCTGGGCCAGGTCGAGCTTGCCGTTGAGGAACGCGCGTTCGCTGAACTCACCCGGGCGGGCCTGGCGTGCACCGAGCGCGATGCAGCGCGCGACCAGCTGCTGCAGCAGCACGGGGCTGCCGTGGCCCTGCAGTTCCACCACCTCTTCGCCGGTGAAGCTGTTCGGCGCGGGGAACCACAGCACGATGCCATCGTCGATCACCTCGCCGTCGGCGTCGCGCAGGCGTGCGTAGTGCGCGTGGCGCGGGCGCAGCGTGGGTGCGCCCAGCGCGCGGGCAATCACCGCAGCGCGCGGGCCGGACAGGCGCAGCAGGCCGACACCGCCGGCGCCGGGGGCACTGGCGATCGCCACGATGGTGTCGGTGCGGGTCACGTCATTCATGGCTCAGAGTTTCTCCAGCTGCGCGCGTGCCTGCGCGGCGCCGCTGCCCTGCGGTTGCAGGGCCAGGTAGGTGGTGTAGGCCTGCTTCGCCTTGGCCTTGTCGCCGGCGTTGAAGTAGGCATCGCCCAGGTTGAGGTGGGCCACCGCACGCGACGGGTCGATCTTCAGGGTGTTTTCCAGCCAGCGCGCGGCTTCGGCATAGCGCTGCTGGCGGTAGTAGACGAAGCCGAGGTTGTTGGCCGCCTGGGCAAAATCGGGACGCAGTTTCAGCGCTTCGGCAAACTGCGCGGCGGCCTCGTCGTACTGTTTCTCGCGGTACAGCTGCAGGCCGCGGTCGTTGGCCTGCTGCGCGCGCTGCCGGTCCGAGGCCGGGCCCGCGCTGGGCACCACCAGCCTGGCCTTGCCGCCCTGCAGGTCGGCCACGGTCACCGGTGCCTGGCTGCCCTTGGCATCCTGCGCGGCATCGACCTTGTTGTTCAGTGCGATGGCATCCGGCGTCAGCTGGCGCGTATCGGCGTTGAGGTATTCCTGGCTGTCCGGCACCTGGAACACGAACTCGCCGCCCTGCGAGCCGGGCAGGCTGCCGAAGGCCGGGGTCTGGTGCGAGACCGCCGAGACGGCCGGCGCCACGTAGGCGGCCAGCTCGGTACCGGTGATCAGGCCGTCGCCATTGAGGTCACCCTTGCCGGCCAGCGCCTGCAGCAGCACCCAGGTGAACACCGAATGGCCGTTCGGGCCGGCATCGGCGACCTGCTGGTCGGCACCGCCGGCGGTCAGCATCTGCCGCGCGCTGCGGCGGGCGTTCTCGCGCAGGAACGACGACGACGATGGGCCGCCACGGGTCAGGCCCAGGCCGCTGTAGCAGGCATCCATCACGAACATCACGTGCTTGGCCTGCATGCTCTCGGCGATGTTCTGGATGTCGGTCATCGCGATGGCATCGGTGGCGAATTCCTTCGGATCCGAATCGACCGGGATGATGTAGCCCAGGTCGCGGCCGGAGGCGAGCTGGCGGGTGGCACCATGGCCGGCGAAGAACACGAACACGCGGTCGTTCCTGCCGGTGCGGTCGTCGGCCAGGCGGTCGTGGAAGGCGGCCAGGATGTTGTTGCGGGTGGCCTGCTCGTTCTTCAGCACGATCACCTGCGAGGACGGGAAGCCGAACTGCCCGGTCAGGGTATCGGCCACCGCCTGCGCATCGTGGCTGGCGTATTCCAGCTTCGGCCACTTGGCGTAGCTGTCGATGCCGACCACGATCGCCCACGACTTCTCGTAGCCGGTAGTGACGGTGGCATCGCTGGCCGCGCCCTTGCGCGCGCGGGCAACGGTGAAGTCGCGGCCGTTCCAGCCGGCGAACTGGTAACCATCGGCAATCAGCCGATCCAGGATCTGCGGCAGCGCCTTCACCGCGCGGTCGTGGATGTCGTGGAACAGGATGATGCCGCGCTGCTCCTTGTTCACCTGGCCGAGCACGCGCTGCACGATGGATTCCGGCACCGGGTCGGCCCAGTCCATCGAATCGATGTTCCACATGATCGACTTCAGGCCGGCTTCGTTGAGCAGCTGCAGGCCTTCGGCGTTGCGCGCGCCATACGGGAAGCGGAACAGCGGCGCACGCTTGCTGTCGACATCCTTCAGCAGGGTGTCGGTATCGAGCACCTGCCGGCGCAGCGCATCGCCGGTGGTGCGCGAGAGCTGGGCGTGGGTCAGGCTGTGGTTGCCCACCGCGTAGCCCTCTTCCATCAGGTTGCGGCTGATCTTCGCCATCGGGCCCAGGCTGACCTTGCCGTCGGCCTCGACCTTGCCCAGGTTGCGGCCGACTTCGAAGAAGACGCCCGGCACGTCGTAGCGCTTGAGGATGGCGACCACTTCATCGGTGTAGGCCTTGTGCGGGCCATCATCGAAGGTCAGCACCACGGTCTTGGGCGGCAGGTCGCGGCCGAAGATCTCGCGGTCGCTGTCCTTCATCGACATCGGGTACGGCTCGATCACCCCGTAGTCGCGCAGGATCGCCTCGCGGCTGTAATCCTTGTGCAGGTGGGCGATGTAGTCCTCCCACTTCTCGCGCTTCAGCTCGATGGCGCGGGTGCGCTCGAAACGGCTGAAGATGCGGGTCAGTTCCTGGTTGTAGTTGCGCTCGATCTCGTCCAGCGCGTCCAGGTCCTCGCCGATGCGCTGGTGCAGCTTCACGGCCGGCAGCGAGGAGTCGGCGCCGACGCGTTCGTGCAGGTCGCGCAGCACTTCGCGGAAGGCCAGGCGATCGGCATCGAACAGTTCGGGGGCTGATTCGATGTAGTCCAGCACCGTACCGAGGGTGGCAAAGCGCTGCGGGCTGCCACTGCGCAGCAGGCCATCGAACTGCGCGGCGATGGCCGTGCGCTGTTCCAGGCCATCGTGGAACAGCTGCTGCCCGACGCGCGTGGACGTGCCGCGGTCGGTGGCCGACTGCTGTTCCTCGTCGGCCAGCAGCACGATGATGCGGCGGTAGCCGTCCAGCTGCTTCTGCAGCGCGGCCAGCAGCGGCGCGGCGGCCGGGTCGGCGGCGGCGGCGGCCTGCGCGCTGGGCTGGGTGACGGCGGCGGCGGGCGCCTTGCCCTCCTTGTCGCCACAGCCGGCAACGACCAGGGTCAACAGCAGCGAGGGCAGGAACAGGCGGAACGACGACGCACGCGGCATGGCGGACTCGGAGGATGGGGACACGGTGTGCGGGCGATTCTACCCCCGCATGCGAAAAGCCCGCCTTGCGGCGGGCTTTTGCTGGGTTAAGCGTCGGTAGAGTCGACCGTTGGTCGACTGTTCCAAAGCCAGTCGACCAACGGTCGACTCTACCCGGGTTATTTCTTTTTGACCGGGGCCGGTGCGGTGGTTGCCGGCAGCGGCTCGCCACCGTGGCGCTTGGTCATCCACCACTGCTGCAGCAGGCCCAGGCCGCCGTTGACCACCCAGTACAGGACCAGGCCGGACGGCATGAAGGCCATCATGAAGCCGAAGACGATCGGCATGAACTGCATCATCTTCTGCTGCATCGGGTCCATGCCCGGTGCCGGGGTCAGCTTCTGCGTGGCCCACATCACCGCCACGTTGATGACCGGCAGGATGAAGTACGGGTCGCGGGCGGTCAGGTCCTGGATCCAGCCCAGCCACGGCGCCTGGCGCAGTTCGACCGACTCGACCAGCACCCAGTACAGGGCGAAGAAGATCGGCATCTGGATGAGGATCGGCAGGCAGCCGCCCATCGGATTGATCTTTTCCTTCTTGTACAGCTCCATCATCGCGGTCTGGAACTTCTGGCGGTCATCGCCATAGCGTTCCTTCAGCTGCGCGATGCGCGGCTGGAAGCGACGCATCTTCGCACCGCTCTTGTACTGCACGGCCGACAGCGGGTAGAGCACCAGCTTCAGCAGCACCACCAGGCCGACGATCGCCCAGCCCCAGTTGCCGACCAGCTTGTGCACCTGGTTCAGCACCCAGAACAGGCCCTGGCCGATCACCGCCATCATCGAGAAGCGGCTGTAGTCGACCACGCGGTCCAGGCCCGGCACGTCTTCCTTGGCGATCTGGTTGACCAGCTTCGGGCCGACCCACAGGCGGGCTTCGGTGCTGGTGGACTGGCCCGGGGCCACGGTGAAGGCCGGGCCACGCGCTTCGATCAGGTCACGACCGGCCACCTGCGACAGCACGTAGTGCGCGGTCTGGTCCTTCTGCGGGATCCAGGCGGTGAAGAAGTGGTGCTGCAGCATCGCCAGCCAGCCGCCGGTGATGTTCTGGTTCAGCGCGCCATCGTCCAGGTAATCCTTGAACGCACGACGCTGGTACTTCTTGTCGTTGTCGTACCAGGTGGCACCGTTGAAGCTGAACGAGTCCGGGTTGGTCATGTTCCGCGACAGGATGGTCGGGGTACGGTCCAGGGTGCGGTAGACGTAGCCGTTCCACGGGGTGGTGCCGGTGTTGCTGACCTCGTCCTTGAAGCGCACGGCGTACTCGTTGCGCGACACGGTCAGGGTGCGCTTGATGGTCACGCCGTTGTCGGCGGTCCACACGAACGGGATCTGCAGTTCCTTCTGGCCATCGGCCAGGACGAAATCGCGGACGTCACCGACCAGCTTGAAGCCATCGGCGCCCGGCACCGGGGTGTTCTTGTCTTCGCTGGCCCAGCCGCTGATCGCGCTGTACGGATGCGCGGGGTCTTCGGTCAGCAGGCGGACCGGCGGGCTGCCTTCGTCCTTGGACTGCGGGAACTGCAGCAGCTCGGCGTCGAGCACGCGGCCGCCGTCCAGCACCAGGCGCAGCACGTCGGTGGTGACGGTCACGCGCTGGGCAGCCGGGGTGGCGCTGGCCTGGGCCTGCACCGCGGCCTGGCCGGGGGCACCGGGGACCTGCGCGCTGGGGATGCTGCCCGGGGCCGCCCCTGGAACGCTCTGTGCGGCGGCCTGGACCGACGTCGTGGTCGGTGCCGGGGTCGGTGCAGCCTTTTCACGGCTCCACTCCATCCACAGCAGCACGGCCACCATCAGCCAGGCAAAAATAAGGAATACGCGGGTCTGGTTCATCAGCGGGCAGGCTCGGCGGTGCCGGGACGCGATGCCGGCTCGGTCAAAGAGGGAGATGCAGTGCCATCTGGCGGCGGCATTGTGCCGTCCACGGCGGGCGCGGGCAATGCACGCAGGCGCCGCAGCAGGCGCAGGAACGCCTGACGGATATCGTCATTGCTGGCAGAACGCGCAGCACTGCGAGCCACGACGACGAAGTCGCCTGGCTGGATGTCGGTTCGTGTCTGACGCAGGATATCGCGCAGGACGCGCTTGATCCGGTTACGCCCGACGGCGTGCGGATCAACCTTGCGGGAAACCGCCAGACCCAGCCTGGCCGGCCGGTCAGCCGGCAGCCAGTGCAGGGTCATCAGCGGATCGGACACACGGCGGGCGCCGTTGAAGACCGTTGAATATTCGGCACGCGTGCGAACCCGCGCAGAGCGAGGGAATCGCTTGCGCGGGTCTGCAGTATTCACTGTCGAAGGGATTGCGTCTGCCGCGATGTGCGGCATGGCAATCAGGCGCTCAGGACTTTGCGGCCCTTGGCGCGGCGACGCGACAGGATCTTGCGGCCGTCAGCGGTCTTCATACGGGCACGGAAGCCGTGGTCGCGCTTACGCTTGAGGTTGCTGGGCTGGTAGGTGCGCTTGGTGGCCATGTGGGCCTCTCGTATGAATGGGACGGGAAAGAACCGGAAATTCTAGAGAGGTCTCCCCCCCCGCGTCAACCCCTTGTGACTACGCGAATTCATCGGCCTGTGCAATAGCTGTGGATGTTTTTGTGAATAAGTAGGGGACAAGCATTCCGAAGCCGGGCGCTCGGTGGTAGTCTGAGCCATCCATTTCCCCCTTTCAGGCCTGTGTTTGGGCGCGTTGTCGCGCCTGTCCACAGGCCACCGGACGATTATTGCCGATGGATGCCTGGTCCCGAAGTCTCGAACGCCTCGAAGCGGAGTTCCCGCCGGAAGATGTTCACACTTGGTTGAAGCCGCTGCAGGCCGATCTGCGCGCGGACAGCCTGGTGCTGTATGCCCCGAACGCCTTCATCGTCGACCAGGTGCGCGAGCTGTACCTGGCCCGGATCCGCGAACTGCTGACGCACTTCGCGGGTTTCAGCGACGTTTTCCTTGAAATCGGCTCGCGCCCGCGGCCCTCGGAGGCGCAGAACGCGCCGGTTTCGAGCGCGTCGACGGCGGTGGTGGCCGAACCGCAGGTGCCGTTCGCCGGCAACCTGGACAACCACTACACCTTCGCCAACTTCGTCGAAGGCCGCAGCAACCAGCTCGGCCTGGCCGCTGCCTTCCAGGCGGCGCAGAAGCCGGGCGACCGCGCGCACAACCCGCTGCTGCTGTACGGGGGCACCGGCCTGGGCAAGACCCACCTGATGTTCGCCGCCGGCAATGCCATGCGCCAGGCCAACCCCGGTGCGAAGGTGCTGTACCTGCGTTCGGAACAGTTCTTCAGCGCGATGATCCGGGCCCTGCAGGAAAAGACCATGGATCAGTTCAAGCGCCAGTTCCAGCAGGTGGACGCGCTGCTGATCGATGACATCCAGTTCTTCGCCGGCAAGGACCGCACCCAGGAAGAGTTCTTCCACACCTTCAACGCGCTGTTCGACGGCAAGCAGCAGATCATCCTGACCTGCGACCGGTACCCGCGCGAAGTCGAAGGCCTGGAAGCGCGCCTGAAGTCGCGGCTTGCCTGGGGCCTGTCGGTCGCGATCGAACCGCCGGACTTCGAGACCCGCGCCGCGATCGTGCTGGCCAAGGCCCGCGAACGCGGTGCCGAGATTCCCGATGATGTTGCGTTCCTGATCGCCAAGAAGATGCGCTCCAACGTGCGCGACCTCGAAGGCGCGCTCAATACCCTGACCGCCCGCGCCAATTTCACCGGCCGCGCGATCACCACCGAATTCGCCCAGGAAACCCTGCGCGACCTGCTGCGCGCCCAGCAGCAGGCGATCAGCATTCCCAACATCCAGAAAACCGTTGCCGACTACTACGGCCTGCAGATCAAGGATCTGCTGTCCAAGCGCCGGACCCGTTCGCTGGCCCGCCCGCGCCAGGTCGCGATGGCCCTGACCAAGGAACTGACCGAGCACAGCCTGCCCGAGATCGGCGACGCGTTTGCCGGTCGCGATCACACCACGGTGCTGCACGCCTGCCGCCAGATCCGCACCCTGATGGAGACCGACGGCAAGCTCCGCGAGGATTGGGACAAGCTGATCCGGAAGCTGAGCGAATGATGCACGGACGCTGATGAGGCGTCATCGCACAAAACGGTGCAGAATCCGGTAGCAAGCGCGGGATGAGTTGTGGATAAAAATGGCGTCTGAAATCGCGTCGAATTTATCCACAGCTTTCCCCACCCCCTGGGGGGCGGTAATGCAGAGGGTTTCGAGGCTAGAAACTCTTTTTATTACAAAGACTTAGCGTTGTTTTCCAGCGATTCTGTCTCTACCAGCACCACCAAGCTTTTGATTTATTCCACATTTTTTAAAGCATAGGGGCACGGAACCACATGCGTTTCACACTGCAGCGCGAAGCCTTTCTCAAGCCGTTGGCACAGGTCGTCAACGTGGTCGAACGCCGCCAGACCCTTCCGGTTCTGGCCAATTTCCTGGTCCAGGTGCAGAACGGCCAGCTGTCGCTGACCGGTACCGACCTGGAAGTGGAGATGGTGTCGCGGATCGCGGTTGAAGATGCCCAGGACGGCGAAACCACCATTCCCGCCCGCAAGCTGTTCGAGATCATCCGCGCCCTGCCCGACGGCAGCCGGATCACCGTCTCGCAGACCGGTGACAAGATCACCGTGCAGGCCGGGCGCAGCCGTTTCACCCTGGCAACCCTGCCGTCCAACGACTTCCCGTCGGTTGACGAAGTGGAAGCCACCGAGCGCGTGGCGATCGGCGAAGCGACCCTGAAGGAACTGATCGAACGCACCGCGTTCGCGATGGCCCAGCAGGACGTGCGCTACTACCTCAACGGTCTGCTGTTCGACCTGCGCGGTGATGCCCTGCGTACCGTCGCCACCGACGGCCACCGCCTGGCCCTGTGTGAAACCGACCTGGCCAAGCCCAGCGGTTCCAAGCGCCAGATCATCGTGCCGCGCAAGGGCGTGACCGAACTGCAGCGCCTGCTGGAAAGCGGCGATCGCGAGATCGAGCTGGAAGTCGGCCGCAGCCATGTCCGCGTCAAGCGCGACGATGTCACCTTCACCTCGAAGCTGATCGATGGCCGCTTCCCGGATTACGAAGCCGTGATCCCGATCGGTGCCGATCGCGAAGTGAAGGTTGACCGTGAAGCCCTGCGCGCTTCGCTGCAGCGTGCCGCGATCCTGTCGAACGAGAAGTACCGCGGTATCCGCGTGGAAGTCTCGCCGGGCAACCTGAAGATCAGCGCGCACAACCCGGAGCAGGAAGAGGCCCAGGAAGAGATCGAAGCCGACACCACCGTCAGCGATCTGGCCATTGGCTTCAACGTGAACTACCTGCTGGACGCCCTGTCCGCCCTGCGCGACGAGGAAGTCATCATCCAGCTGCGTGATTCCAACTCGTCGGCGCTGGTGCGTGAATCCAGCAGCGAGAAGTCGCGCCACGTGGTGATGCCGCTGCGTCTCTGACAATGCGCTGTTCCACGTGAAACAGGAAAACGCCCGGTCGCTCCGGGCGTTTTTTTTGTTCCACGTGGAGCATTGATGCGTATCCGGTCTTTCGCGGCGCTTTGCACTTCGATCCAGCGGTTCTCTTTGGTGCGAGGTCGATCAGTGCGAGTTGCGATATCTGCCCTCGCCCAGGTTCAACGGATACCAGGGATGGTTTCAGCAAGCCGATCCGCTTTCTGCTGACGCTACTGTCCACAGCCCGGATTTCTGCCCGCTGCGTGCTGCCCTAGCTTTTAAATCTGGGTATAAATCTAAAGCATGGTGGTGATGGTAGGGCCAGATTTCGTGGAAAACAGGGCTATCTGTTTGATTTCAATGAAGTTTATGCACCTGAAACCCCCTGTATATGGGCCCTTGGGGCTGGGGGGGAAGCTGTGGATAGTTTTCCCAGCGGTTGAAAGTGGCTTTTTTATCCACAGATTGCCCATACCTTGTGTATAAGTCATACAAACCCGCTGTGGATAGCGTGGAACGCGAGGTCTGAATTCTTTGAAATCTGTGGAACTCTGCAGTGCCCTGCCCTGTAGATTTCAAGCAATTCATGGCGGCCGTCATCGATGCGCAGGCAGGACTGGGTAGCACCACGGTGCGAACCGCTGAAAATTCGCTGATTTCTGGGGGCCAGGACCGTGCCCGGTGCTGCAGATTTCAAGAAATTTACGGTCTCTGGCGCCGCCCTCGGACGGACCTGCGCCGGGATTCTCCACGTGGAACGGCCCGGTGATGTCGGCCGCGGCCCGCCCCGTCGGCCCCGCCTTGCCCGCAGCGGCGGTCTTGACCGATGCAGTAAGCTGATGGATTCCCTGCCCTGCTACCGCCCCGTGCGGATGGTCCCCCGCGTCCCATGCTGATCCGCCGCCTCGCCTTGAACCAACTGCGCCGCTTCAGTGCCGTGGAACTGTCACCCCAGCCGGGCTTGAACCTGCTGACGGGCGATAACGGTGCGGGGAAGACCAGCGTGCTCGAGGCCCTGCACCTGATGGCGTATGGGCGCAGCTTCCGCGGGCGCGTTCGCGATGGCCTGGTCCGCCAGGGCCAGGACGCGTTGGAAATCTTCGTGGAATGGGACGAACAGCGCGCCGATCACCCGCCGCACCGCCGAAAGGCAGGTCTTCGCCATAGTGGGCAGGACTGGAAGGGGCGGTTGGATGGTGAGGACGTTGCCCAGCTTGGCAACCTCTGCGCGGCCCTGGCGGTGGTGACCTTCGAGCCTGGCAGCCATGCGCTGGTCAGCGGTGGTGGCGAACCGCGCCGTCGCTTCCTCGATTGGGGCCTGTTCCACGTGGAACCAGACTTCCTTTCGCTGTGGCGCCGGTACTCCCGCGCACTCAAGCAGCGCAATGCCCTCCTGAAACAGGGCGGACCGTCGCGCATGCTGGATACGTGGGACCACGAGCTGGCGGAGGCGGGTGAACCGCTGACCAGCCGACGCCAGCATTACCTGGAGCGCCTGCAGGAGCGGGCGATCGCCCTGGCGTCCGCGCTGGCACCGCAACTGGGCATCCAGGGCCTGGATCTCAGTCCGGGCTGGCGCCGGCACGAACTTCCGCTGGCCGATGCCCTGCTGCTGGCCCGTGAGCGCGACCGCCAGGCGGGCTACACCTCGGTGGGCCCGCATCGGGCGGACTGGAGCGTGGATTTCCACAGCATTCCCGGCCGGGATGCGCTTTCGCGCGGCCAGGCCAAGCTCACCGCCCTCGCCTGCCTTCTGGCCCAGGCCGAGGACTACGCCGAGCAGCGGGGGCAATGGCCGGTCATCGCGCTGGACGATCTGGCATCGGAACTGGACCGCACCCACCAGGCCCGTGTGCTGGAGCGGTTGCTGGCCGGTCCGGCGCAGATCTTCGTTACCGCCACCGAGACCCCGGCGGCGCTGGTGGATATCGCAGACATCACCCGGTTCCACGTGGAACATGCACGGATCGTGGCTGTGCCATAGTGGCTACATCAGGGCTGGCAAGGCCCGGCTGGTATAATTCAGGTTGCACCCCTTCTTACCCGGCGCATCGCTTCGTGCGGTGACCGATCTGCGGAGCCTACGGCAAGCGCAATGACCGACGAACAGAACACCCCGGCAAACAACGGCAACTACGACGCCAACAGCATCACCGCCCTGGAAGGGCTCGAGGCTGTCCGCAAGCGTCCTGGCATGTACATCGGTGACGTCCATGACGGCACCGGTCTGCACCACATGGTGTTCGAGGTCGTCGACAACTCGATCGACGAAGCCCTCGCCGGCCACGCCGACCATGTCGCGGTGACGATCCACGCTGACGGTTCGGTCTCGGTGTCCGACAACGGCCGCGGTATCCCGACCGGCAAGCACGAACAGATGAGCGCCAAGCTGGGCCGCGAGGTTTCGGCGGCCGAAGTCGTGATGACCGTGCTGCACGCAGGCGGCAAGTTCGACGACAACAGCTACAAGGTGTCCGGCGGCCTGCATGGCGTGGGCGTCAGCGTGGTCAACGCGCTGTCGCAGAAGCTGCTGGTGGATGTGTTCCAGAACGGCTCCCACTACCAGCAGGAATTCAGCAACGGCGCCGCCGTGACGGCGCTGGCCAAGCTGGAAGACACCACCAAGCGCGGCACCACCGTGCGCTTCTGGCCCTCGACCGTGGCCTTCCATGACAACGTGGAATTCCACTACGACATCCTGGCCCGTCGCCTGCGCGAACTGTCGTTCCTCAACTCCGGCGTCAAGATCGTGCTGGCCGATGAGCGTGGCGACGGCCGTCGCGACGACTTCCACTACGAAGGCGGCATCCGCAGCTTCGTGGAGCACCTGGCACAGCTGAAGACCCCGCTGCACCCGAACGTCATCTCGGTCACCGGCGAACACAACAACATCGTGGTGGACGTGGCGCTGCAGTGGACCGACTCCTACCAGGAGACGATGTACTGCTTCACCAACAACATCCCGCAGAAGGATGGCGGTACCCACCTGGCCGGTTTCCGCGGCGCCCTGACCCGCGTGCTCAACAACTACATCGAGCAGAACGGCATCGCCAAGCAGGCCAAGATCAACCTGACCGGCGATGACATGCGCGAAGGCATGATCGCGGTGCTGTCGGTGAAGGTGCCGGACCCGAGCTTCTCCAGCCAGACCAAGGAAAAGCTGGTCAGCTCCGACGTGCGCCCGGCGGTGGAAAACGCCTTCGGTGCGCGCCTGGAAGAGTTCCTGCAGGAAAACCCGAACGAAGCCAAGGCCATCGCCGGCAAAATCGTCGACGCGGCGCGTGCACGTGAAGCGGCGCGCAAGGCCCGCGACCTGACCCGCCGCAAGGGCGCGCTGGATATCGCCGGCCTGCCGGGCAAGCTGGCCGACTGCCAGGAAAAGGATCCGGCGCTGTCCGAACTGTTCATCGTCGAGGGTGACTCGGCAGGTGGTTCGGCCAAGCAGGGCCGCAACCGCAAGAACCAGGCGGTGCTGCCGCTGCGCGGCAAGATCCTCAACGTGGAACGTGCCCGCTTCGACCGCATGCTGGCCTCGGACCAGGTCGGTACGCTGATCACTGCGCTGGGTACCGGCATCGGCCGCGACGAGTACAACCCGGACAAGCTGCGTTACCACAAGATCATCATCATGACCGACGCCGACGTCGACGGCGCCCACATCCGCACCCTGCTGCTGACGTTCTTCTACCGTCAGATGCCGGAGCTGATCGAGCGCGGCTACGTCTACATCGGCCTGCCGCCGCTGTACAAGATCAAGCAGGGCAAGCAGGAGCTGTACCTGAAGGACGACCCGGCGCTGGATAGTTACCTGGCCAGCAACGCCGTCGAGAACGCGGTGCTGGTGCCGGCCGCAGGCGAACCCGGCATCGAAGGTGCCGCACTGGAAAAGCTGCTGCTGACCTTTGCCGGCGCACGTGATGCGATCGAACGCAACGCGCACCGCTACGACCGCAACCTGCTCGAAGCGCTGGTCGATTTCGTGCCGATGGACCTGGCCAGCCTGCACAATGCCGGCGAAGGCCAGGGCCTGGATGCACTGGCCAAGCGCCTCAACCAGGGCAGCCTGGGCAGTGCGCGCTTCAGCCTGGAACTGCAGGAACCGAACGACGAGCGTCCGGCCGCCGTGCTGGTGACCCGCCGCCACATGGGCGAGGAGCACGTGCAGGTGCTGCCGCTGGCGGCCTTTGAAGGCGGCGAACTGCGCGCCATCTACCAGGCCGCCAGCCTGCTGCACGGCCTGGTGCGCGAAGGCGCCACCATCGGCCGCGGTGCCAAGTCGGTCGAAGTGGACAGCTTCGCCAAGGCGCAGAGCTGGCTGCTGGAAGAAGCAAAGCGCGGCCGCCAGATCCAGCGCTTCAAGGGCCTGGGTGAAATGAACCCGGAACAGCTGTGGGATACCACGGTCAATCCCGATACCCGTCGCCTGCTGCAGGTGCGGATCGAGGACGCTGTCGCAGCCGACCAGATCTTCAGCACCCTGATGGGCGATGTCGTCGAACCGCGTCGTGACTTCATCGAAGACAACGCGCTGAAGGTCGCCAACCTGGATATCTGACACGCTTCGACCGTGGCCGGCGCGCGGGGATGCGCGCCGGCTTTCGCCCCCTGACTGCAGGTAATCGATGTCCGCTTCCGTCCCGGTTTCCGCTCCGCCGCCTGTTCCGCCAGCGACCGCTGCGCCGCGTCGCGGTTCGCCCGTGGCAGGGTTCTTCATCGACCTGGGCATCGGCGCCGCCACGCTGTTCATCCTCAGCCTGGTCAGCGGCCTGGCGTGGGGCCTGTATCGCGGCATCCAGGTCGGCTACGCCAGCGCGAAGAACAATGGCGCTGCAATCGATCCGGCCAGCGTGACCGAAGCCCTGGGCACGCCCGGCGCGCTCGCACAGGTGCTGATGGCCCTGGTCTCCACTGGCGGTGCCGCGCTGCTGCTGTACTTCTGGCGCCGGCCGGCCAACGCGGCCGAACGGCAGGCGTCGGCGCAGGCGCTGCGGCGCCCTTCCACCTGGGGCTGGACCCTGCTGGTGGCCACGCTGATCGTGATCGGCAGCAACGGCATCGCCTTCCTGGCCAAGCAGCTCGGCGTGGAACCGGTGCCGACCAACCTGGCGCTGATGCAGCACGCCATCGAGCGTTTCCCGTTGTTCCTGGTGCTGTTCGCGGTGGTGCTTGCACCCGCCTACGAGGAACTGCTGTTCCGCCGCGTGCTGTTCGGACGCCTGTGGCAGGCCGGCCGGCCCTGGCTGGGCATGCTGCTGAGCAGCCTGGCCTTCGCCCTCATCCACGAGATTCCCGGCACCAGCGCCAACGGCCCGGCCGAGATCGCCCAGCTGTGGCTGGTCTACGGTGGCATGGGCGCCGCATTCTGCTGGTTGTACCGGCGCACTGGCACGCTGTGGGCGGCGATCATCGCGCACGGGCTGAACAACGCCGTGGCGCTGGCCGCGCTGGTGTTCTTCGGGTCAATGTAAGGCCGTGGCCGCTTGACGAAAAATTAAGCGGGCCCAGTTCACACTGCCTGCATGAACACGGGGGATTCCATGAAATCACTGCTGCTCGCCCTGCTCATTACCACTCTGGTGAGTGCGTGCGCGACCACCACCTCACCGACCGGCCGACGGCAGATGGTCGGCGGCGTGTCGCAGGCCCAGCTCGACCAGCTGGGCGCCCAGGCGTTCGCCGAAACCAAGCAGAAGGAAAAGATCAGCACCGACGGCCGCCAGAACGGTTACGTGCAGTGCGTGGTCAATGCGCTGGTTGCGCAGCTGCCCCCACAGTACCGTGGCGTACGGTGGGAGACGGCGGTGTTCGTCGACAAGGAACCCAACGCCTTCGCCCTGCCCGGCGGCAAGGTCGGGGTGAACACCGGCATCTTCACCGTGGCCAAGAACCAGGACCAGCTGGCTGCCGTGATCGGCCATGAAATCGGCCATGTCATCGCCCGCCACCACGAAGAGCGCATCACCCGGCAGATGGGCGCGCAGACCGGTTTGTCCGTGCTGGGCGCGCTGGCTGGCGCGGCCTACGGCGAAGGCGCGGCCAGCACCGTGAACCAGCTGGGGGGCATGGGCGCGCAGACCGCCTTCCTGCTGCCGGGCTCGCGCACCCAGGAATCCGAGGCCGATGTGATCGGTCAGCGGCTCATGGCCGACGCCGGGTTCAACCCCGAGCAGGCGGTCGATCTGTGGCAGAACATGATGGCGGCCAGTGGCGGACGCAGCCCGCAATGGCTGTCCACGCACCCCGACCCGGCCAACCGGATCCGCGAACTGCAACGTGACGCCCCCTCCCTTCTGCCCGCCTACCAGCAGGCCCAAGCCGCCGGACGCCGGCCAAAGTGTGGGTAAGTGCGCAGATCAATGCTGTACTGCAGCACATAAAACGATTTCTCACGCCATCTGTTTCTGATACGTTTGGCGGCTCAGATTTTTCTGACAGTCCGACTTTGCCGCTGACGGCGGTTCGATCGAGGTGAACGATGATTTTCCGCAACCATAAAGCTGTGCTTTCCGTCCTCATCGCGACCGCCCTGACCGGCGCCGTGGTCACCGATGCCTTCGCGCAGTCCTCGCGGTCGTCCGAGCGTGGCAACCGCGGTGGCAAGCAGGCCAAGGCCGAAGTCCTGTTCCCGAACGCCACCCGTGAGGAGCCGAAGGAAAAGGCGTCCTCGAAGATGAGCAGCAAGCTGCAGAAGCTCATTGACAACTACAACGACCAGAAGTTCCCGGAGACCCTGCAGGTTGCAGGCGAGATCCTGGGCAACAGCGCGTCGAACAACTACGACAAGTCGCTGGCTGCGCAGCTGGCTTCGCAGGCTGCCTACCAGACCGACGACACCGCCGGCGCCATCCGCTACCTGAAGCAGGCGCTGGAGCTCAACGGCCTGGACAACAACGGCCACTTCCAGGCGATGCTGATGCTGGGCCAGCTGCAGCTGCAGGAAGACCAGACCGCCGAAGGCCTGGTCACGCTGGACAAGTACTTCGCCGAGAGCAAGTCGACCAAGCCGGAAGAACTGATCGCCAAGGGCCAGGCCCTGTACCAGCTGGAGCGCTACCAGGAAGCCATCCCGGTGATCCAGCAGGCCATCGCCGGCTCTACCGAGCCGAAGGACAACTGGAACCAGCTGCTGATGGCCGCGCTGTCCGAAGCGGGCCAGACCGGCGAGGCGCTGAAGACCGCTGAAGCACTGGCGGCCAAGAACCCGAACGACAAGAAGGCGCAGCTGAACCTGGCCAACATGTACATGCAGGCCGACCAGATGCCCAAGGCAGCCGCGGTGATGGACAAGCTGCGCAGCAGCGGCCAGCTCACCGAAGAGCGCGAGTACAAGCAGCTGTACTCGATCTATGCCAACACCGAGAACAAGGAAAAGGACGTCATCGCGGTCATCAACGAAGGAATGCAGAAGGGCATCCTGAAGCCGGACTACCAGGTTTACCTGGCGCTGGCCCAGTCCTACTACTATTCCGACCAGGTGCCGCAGGCGATCGATGCGTGGCAGAAGGCTGCCCCGCTGTCCAAGGACGGTGAGACCTACCTGAACCTGGCACGCGTCCTGCATGCCGAAGGTCGCGTCCCGGAGGCCAAGCAGGCCGCCCAGCAAGCGCTGGCGAAGGGCGTGAAGAACCAGGCTGATGCCAAAAAAATCATCAACCTGAAGTAAGTAGGAATAACGCCTGAACGCCTGCACAGTTGATGCGCAGGCGCTCAGGATTGGTATAAGCTTGGAGGTTCCTGCGGTGTCATGCACCGCTGATCAGGGATCCCGCCCCCGGGATTCCGGCCCCACTATTGAGCTCTTGGCGCATGACGGAACAACTAGTCGTTCACCGGTACGAACAACCCGATGACAAGGGGCTGAGCTGGCCTCGCATCGTCGGCATCGCGTTTGTAATCGCCCTGCATCTGGCCGCCTTCATGATGCTCCTGATCCCCGCTGTGGCCCCCAAGGCCGTGGCTGAGAAGGAGCGCAACGTCATGGTGACCATCGTCGACGCGCCGCCGCCGCCGCCGCCGCCGCCGCCGCCGCCGCCGCCGACTGAAACGCCGCCGCCGCCGGTGAAGAACCTGTCGCCGCCGAAGCCGTCGCCCGTCCCGCCGCCGCCGCAGGCGCCGGTCGTCGACGTGCCGGAGCCGCGCCCGAACGACATCGTCACCCCGCCGTCGCCGCCTGCGCCGCCTGCCCCCGCCACCTCGATCGAGGCCAGCGTGGACATCTCGTCGAAGGCCATGAATCCGCCGCGCTACCCGCCGGCCGCTTTCCGCGCTGGTATCCAGGGTGAAGTGATCCTGATCATTGATGTCGATGCCCAGGGCAACGTCACCAATGTCACGGTGGAAAAGTCCAGCCGTAACCGCGACCTGGACCGTGCTGCGATGGAAGCTGCCCGCAAGTGGCGTTTCAACGCCGCTGAATCTGGCGGTAAGAAGGCTGCTGGCCGCGTCCGCGTCCCGGTCAACTTTGCACTGAACTGATGCGAGCGGGTGGCCGCCGGCCACCCCTCCTCCGGTTCGATTGTTTAGCTTAGCTACACCCTTTATCACCACACACAACAAAGGTAAGCGTCATGCTGCAGGAACTTTTCATCGCCGCTGCTGCCGGGGGCAATCCGTCCAACGCCCTGTCGCAGATGGGCTTCGAGCACCTGATCCACGAGATGACCACCCAGCCGGGTGACTTCGCTGTCTCCTGGGTGGTGCTGCTGACCCTGATCGTCATGTCGGCCATGTCCTGGTACTGGACCGTCATCAACATCTTCCGTTCGGTCCGCCTGAAGAGCGCTGCCGATCGCGTCGTCAGCCTGTTCTGGGACACCCCGAACGCGCAGGACGCCATCCGTGCAATGGAAGAACAGCCGGCTTCCGAGCCGTTCTCCAAGATCGCCCTGGACGCTGCCCAGGCTGCTGCCCACCACCAGCGCGCTGAAGGCGGCGCCACCGGCGGTCTGGGTGAGAACCTGAGCCGTTCGGAGTTCGTCGACCGCGCCCTGCGTCAGGCCGTGACCCGCGAAAGCAACAAGCTGCAGTCGGGCATGACCCTGCTGGCCACCGTCGGTGCAACCGCTCCGTTCGTCGGTCTGCTGGGTACCGTGTGGGGCATCTACGGCGCGCTGATCAAGATCGGTGCCACCGGCTCCGCTTCGATCGACGCCGTTGCAGGCCCGGTGGGTGAAGCGCTGATCATGACCGCCATCGGTCTGTTCGTCGCAATCCCGGCCGTGTTCGCCTTCAACTTCTTCAGCAAGGTCAACAGCGCGACCATCAGCAAGTTCGATACCTTCGCGCACGACCTGCACGACTTCTTCGCCACCGGTTCGCGCGTCCGCTGATTGCGGCGCGCCACCCTGCGACGAACGACGTAGTCACCAAGATCTAGACGGAGCCCGTTATGGCTTTCAGTAGTGGTAACAGCGGCGGCCCCATGGCCGACATCAACGTGACGCCCCTCGTGGACGTGATGCTGGTGCTGCTGATCATCTTCATCATCACGGCGCCCCTGATGTCCCACAAGGTCAAGGTGGATCTGCCGGAGGCCAACCTGGTCCAGAAGCCGGACGACACCAACGATCGCAAGGGTCCCATCACCCTGGCAGTCAAGGAAGATGGCTCGATCTACTGGAACGACGAAGAAATCAACAAGCAGACTCTCGAGTCGCGCTTGGCGACCGCCGCCCAGCAGACCCCGCAGCCGCCGCTGAACCTGCGTGGTGACCGCACCACCAAGATGCGCGTCATCAACGACCTGACCAAGGTCGCGCAGGAGCAGGGCATGCTGGACGTCGGCTTCGTCGCGACCAAAGAGAAGGGGCAATAAGCCATGGCATTCAGTAGTGGTGGTGGCAAGGGCCCCATGGCCGACATCAACGTCACGCCCCTCGTGGACGTGATGCTGGTTCTGCTGATCATCTTCATCGTGACCGCGCCGATCATGACGTACCCGATCGCCGTGGACCTGCCGCAGCGTGTGCTCAACCCACCGCCGCAGCTGGTCGAACCGCCGCCGCCGATCGAACTCAAGATCGACGCCAGCAACCAGGTCTCGTGGAACAACAGCCCGATCGGTACGCACGATCTGCAGCAGCGGATGGAACAGGAGGTCCAGCGTGACCCGACCAACCAGCCCGAACTGCGCATCGACGCGAGCCCGGATTCCGAGTACGACGTGATGGCCAAGGTTCTGGCCGCCGCGAAGAATGCTCAGATGAAGAAGATCGGCTTCGTGCAGCAGTAATACGCAATACCGCAGCACAACAGTCATGACGCGACTGCAGACGCCCCTGGAAACAGGGGCGTCTTTTTTGTGCCCGGCGACGTGACCCCATCAGCACGCCCGCGCCCGCTATGATCGGCGCATGCTCGCCCTCTTCGATTCGCTGCGCCTCTGGCTCGATGGCATTGCCCACCTGGGAACGATCCTGGCGGTGGCCTATCTGCTTTACCTGCTCGCGCTGACCGGCTGGATCATGCTGCAGAAGCGCGAGCCGGTGGCCACGCTCAGCTGGATCCTGTCGCTGGCGCTGCTGCCCTACCTCGGCCTTTTCATCTACTACCTGCTGGGCCCGCAGAAAGTGAAGCGGCAGCGCCTGCGCCGTGGCCGCGCTCGCTCGGGCATGGAGCACTACAGCGATGTCTGCCCGCCCGATGCCGGCTGCACCGAGCTGGCCAAGGTCGCCCAGGCAACCACCGGCCTGGCGCCGAGCAGTGCCACCGAAGTGACCTGGCTGGTGGATGGCGCGGCGACCTATGCCGCCCTCATCGAGGCCATCGCCGGGGCACGCGACCACGTGCACCTGGAGTACTACATCTTCAACCCGGACCACGCCGGCACCGCCCTGCGCGATGCCCTGGTCGAGCGCGCCCGCGCCGGCGTGCAGGTGCGCCTGTTGCTTGATGCGGTGGGTTCCTCGGCGCTGCCGGCGCGCTTCCTGCAGCCGCTGCTGGAGGCCGGTGGCGAAGCCGTCTGGTTCCACCCGCGGCAGCTGCTGAAACCCTTCAAGCGCCCATGGTTGAACCTGCGCACGCACCGCAAACTGGTGATCATCGATGGCCAGCTTGCCTTCACCGGCGGCATCAACATCACCGACGAGGAAGACGAGAGCCGCAACCCCAACGCCTACCGCGACCTGCACATGCGCATCCGTGGCCACGTGGTGCGCAGCCTGCAGCTGGTGTTCGCCGAAGACTGGCTCTACGCCAGCGGCCAGGAGCCTTCGCGCTTCGACATCGCACGCCTGTGGCCGGCCGACATGCCGCTGCGCGGCGACGGCAACATTGATGCGCAGGTGCTGGTGTCCGGCCCGGATTCGGGCTGGGAAACCATCCACCGCCTGCACGTGGCGGCCATCCAGGAAGCCAACGAACGGGTCTGGCTGGTGACGCCCTACTTCGTGCCTGGCGAGGCGGCGCGCATGGCGTTGACCTCGGCGGCGCTGGGCGGCCTGGACGTGCGCCTGCTGGTGCCGAAGATGAGCGATTCCTGGTTCGTCACCCAGGCCGCGCGTTCCTACTTCGACGAACTGCTGCACGCCGGGGTGAAGATCTACGAGTACGGCCCGCGCATGTTGCACACCAAGGCGTTCATCGCCGACGACGATGTCTGCATTGTCGGCAGCGCCAACTTCGACCACCGCAGCTTCCGGCTGAACTTCGAGCTGTCGATGATGATCAGCGACCAGGACCGCGTGGCGGAGCTGGCCACCCTGCTGCAGGCCGAGTTCGACAGCGCCGCGCGGGTGCATGATGAGGCCGGGCGCTCGCTGTGGCTGCACTGCCTGCCGGAGGCCTTCGCCCGTCTGGCCTCGCCGCTGCTGTAAGGCAGCGTTACACTGCGGCCGATGCCTGGGGAGGATGGAACATGTACTGGTTGTACCTGCTGCTGGCGCTGGGCTGCTTCGCCTTCGCGCTCAAAACCCCGAACATGGGCCTGATGTCGCTGGCCCTGCTGGCCGCCCTCGGCCTTCTGCTGGCGTGGGTGCGCGGCCGCTACGTGGCCCGCTTCGGCGACCTGCAGCGCGACCCGTCCACCCTGATCGATGCCGAGGAACTGCGGCGCCTGCGCGAGCAGGCCCGGGCGCAGGCCCATGACGGCACTCCCCCACCCCCTTCTGCCCCGTAGTCCCGTTCCATGACCCAGCTCAGCGTCAACGTCAACAAGATCGCCGTCCTGCGCAACTCGCGTGGCGGTGCCGAACCCGATGTCGTGCGTGCCGCCCAGGCGTGCCTGGACGCGGGCGCCCACGGCATCACCGTGCACCCGCGGCCGGACCGTCGCCACATCACTGCGGAGGACGTGCTGTCGCTTTCGACGCTGACCCGCGCCCGCGGTGTCGAGTTCAACATCGAAGGCAATCCGTTCGCCCCGCCGCGCGAAGGCTATCCGGGCCTGCTGCCGCTGTGCGCGCAGACCCGCCCCGCACAGGCCACCCTGGTGCCCGATGGCGACGGACAGATCACCTCTGACCATGGCTTCGACTTCGAGCGCGATGGCGAGCGCCTGCGTCCGCTGGTGGCCGAGCTGAAGGCGATGGGCTGCCGCGTCAGCCTGTTCGTGGATGCCGGCAACCCGTTGCTGGAACAGGCCGCTGCCGTGGGTGCCGACCGCATCGAGCTGTACACCGGCCCCTATGCCGAAGCGCATGCGGCCGGCGATGCCACTGCGATGCTGGAGCTGTTCGCCACCGCCGCACGGCGTGCACAGGCGGTCGGGCTGGGCGTGAATGCCGGCCACGATCTTTCGCAGGACAACCTGCGCGACTTCCTGGCCGCGGTGCCGGAGGTGCTGGAGGTGTCGATCGGCCACGCGCTGATCGGCGAGGCCCTGTACGACGGGCTCGATACCACCGTGCGCGGCTACCTCGCCCTGCTGTAGTCGCCGGCGCCGGGCATGCCCCGGCGCTACCGGCCGTTCCCCATCGCAGCTGCTGAGACCCCCGTGGCCCATCCTGCCGGCCTGCTGCGGCGATGGCGCCTGCGTGATCCCGTGGAACCTGTGGATAAGCCTGGGGTCAACGAGCGCTCACATCCACCGCCACGCCTACAGCTACGTGAATCCTGGCCGCTTGCGCCGCCTGTGGTTAGCAATAATACTAACGTCTCTGCAACGGCCGGAGGGCGCCATGCAACCCCACCCTCGCAACGCCCAGGCCGCCATCAAGGGCCGGGGTTCCACCTCCCACCTCGCGGGGCGCTTCGAAAGCACGGTGAGTGAAGCCGTCGACGATGGCTGGGCCATCGACGAAAGCGACGAATTCCTCGCCCCGCGCCTGCGCACCGAAGTGCGCGCCGAGACCGCGCGCAGCATCATCAGCCGCAACACCTCCCCGGACGTGGGTTTCAGCCAGTCGGTGAATCCCTACCGCGGCTGCGAGCATGGCTGCTCATACTGCTTCGCCCGGCCTTCGCACGCCTATCTGAACCTGTCGCCGGGCCTGGACTTCGAGACCAAGCTGTTCGCCAAGACCAACGCACCGCAACTGCTGCGCAAGGAACTGTCGAAGCCCGGCTATGTGCCACAGCCGATTGCACTGGGCATAAACACCGATGCCTACCAGCCGATCGAGCGAAAGCTCAAGCTGACCCGCCAGCTGATCGAAGTGATGCTGGAGACCAGGCATCCGTTCTCGCTCATCACCAAGAATGCGCTGGTGGAGCGCGATATCGATCTGCTGGCACCGCTGGCCGCAGAGAACCTGGTCAGCGTGCACTTCTCGGTGACCTCGCTGGACCCGCACCTGTCGGCGAAGCTGGAACCGCGCGCGTCGGCACCTCACGCCCGGCTGCGCGCGATGAAGCGCCTGCACGAGGCAGGCATTCCGGTGGGCGTGATGGTGGCGCCGGTCATTCCGTGGATCAACGACAGCGAGCTGGAGGCCGTGCTGGAAGCCGCGCATGATGCCGGCGCCAGCACCGCCGGTTACGTGCTGCTGCGCCTGCCGCTGGAAGTGGCCCCGCTGTTCCGCGACTGGCTGGACACGCATCATCCCGATCGCGCCGCGCACGTGATGAGCACCATCCAGCAGCTGCGTGGCGGCAAGGACTACGACAGCCAGTTCGGCACGCGCATGCGCGGCCAGGGCGTGTATGCGGATCTGTTGAACAACCGCTTCAAGCTGGCGCGAAAGCGTCTTGGGTTCAACGCGCAGAACAGCCATTGGCCGAAGCTCGATTGCAGCCGCTTTCAGAAGCCGTTGCCGCCGCGGAAGGAATCGCCACAGGGGTCGTTGTTCTAGAAGAGTCGAGCTTGCTCGACGGATGTTGAAGGCAGTCGAGCAAGCTCGACTCTACGGGGCGGAGGCAGTCGAGCGCGCTCGCCGCGACTGGGTGGACGTGGCGCCCCGCTTCGGCCAAGAATCGGGGCGAGGCCCATGAAGGGCCGGACAGGAGATGTCCGTGAACGATGGTGTACTTGCCGCGGCGATCGCCGCCTCCGCTGCCAACACCCATCCTTGGATGCAGGCGCAGCATCGCCAGGTGCTGGAGTACTTCGAGCAGCGGCAGGCGTTTTCGCAGGCGACCTCGATTCCGTTGGCCGCATTCGATGTGGAGCTGGAAGAGGTGCTGTACGACATGATCGACGACGGCCTGGTCGAGGTCGTGGCGACCGACCGCTGCTACCTGGACCGGCAGACGCTGCTGCAGCGCGTGCAGGACGACGATCGATCGGCCGAGCGCCTCAACCGCGTGCTGCTGCGCTACGTAGTACCCGTTCTGGTGATCGTGCTGATCGCCGTGGGCGTAGCGCTGGCCCTGTAGAGTCGAGCTTGCTCGACTGAGCGCGCGACAAAGAGCCGTCGAGCAAGCTCGACACTACGAACACGTCACCCCCCGAACAACTCACGCGGAGGGCGATGAAATGAGGGCCCCATGCGCAGATCTACGAGGAGGCGGGTGTGATCGTACTCAGTAGATTGCACGCACGATCCATTACGTTGGCGATGCTGGCCTGTCTTCCGACGGCAGCCGCCGCAGCGGATCGATCTGCGTTCTTCGTCAGCCATGCGTCATCGATCGAAGACACGTGCCTTGACGTTGATACGAGAAGCTTGCCCTTCTCGTGCCACAGAATCTCCGATGGTGAACAAACCGTCGTCGCTGTGAGGGACTTCAAGCGTACCTGGAATGCCGACCGTTCGAGCTTCTCAAAGCTGACGGTAGTACTTCCCGAATCCCCGCGTGCTGGGCAGGTCTTCACTATCGGAGAGCAGGGAGTACGCGCGTTCTTCAGCAACGGAGCAAGCGCTTTTGCAGGCAAGAGTGGCTGCTACAGCACGGCCGCCACGGGTGAGATCACCGTTGACGAAGTCGAGCGTCACCGTGTTGAGGTTTCATTGCGGGCGACGTTCACGCTCGCAAGCCCTTTGGACTGGCCCGGAGACTGCAACGTTCCTGTCAGTATCCATCGTGCAATCAAGGCCAGAAGCGCGAACATCGCCGAACTCGATGCGTGGGAGGGGAGGCCGCATGCCGATGACTCTCCCTTTGTAGAGGCGCATCCCTCAAAAAGGTAGTTGGAGCCAGGCTGATACCTTCCGCTGTATTCGCTGCTTCGACCTTGCATCAAGGACATCTGGACATCCGCTTGACTGGACCACTGGAATCGCGCTCAAGGGAAGCATATGGGCCACGTGATACCCACGGCTTTGATCCATCTTCTTGGACTCATCGGCGCAGGTGCCGTTGGTATCCATCCGGTACGCGTCATGAGAATCCTGCGCGATCTCCGCAGCGTTCGAGGGAGCACGAGACGTCTGCCGGCGCTGGTGTTCGTTGCCGCTGGTCTGATGCCGGCCGTTCACTGGTGTTTGGAACCGGGACGTAGAAATGAGATTGCCGTTCACCTTCTCCTGCCCGGCCTGCAGGGCAGCCGGGCAGAGGTTTCCGATCTACCAGGCAATCGAAAGGAAGACATGCACCCGCTGCAGCAGCTGTGGATCGGAAGTGGTGTCGGAGCTTGGCTACGTGGCGCCCGCCATCTGGCATGTACTGTCGCTGATGGCTTTAGCGCCTCTGGGACTGATCTTCGTTGCCAGCATCCTGACAGCGCAATGGTTCTGGGGCATTGCGGCGCTGATCGCGCAGGGCGTTCTGACCTGGATGCCGGTGATGTATCTCCACTCGCGAAACGCCACGCTTTGTGAGTGTGCACAATGAAGACATTTATCCATGTGGCCTGTTCCTGTTTCCTTCTCGCGCTCGGAGCGCAGCAGGTCCACGCACGTCAATTGTACGAATGCATCGTCGTTCCGCAGGCCACGGTCGTCACTGACATGCCGGCCGGCCTGGACGATTTCGAACAGCGTCTGTGGGTAGCAAATACAGGTCAGAGGGTGCGCAAGGGCACGGACACCCTCCTTTTACTGCGCCTCTTCTCGGAGTCGCCGGGCGTGATCGATTCCCAGCAATACACCAAGATCACCGGCAGCCTGAAGGGGTACAAGCCTTCGCCGGAAGGGACGCCAGAGGTAGTGGATGCACGTCTCACAAGTGGCAGCGCGGGCTTCGCGCACAAGGGAGACTACTGGCTGTCCGATTCAGCGGACGTCGAACTACATCAGCCGCACAAGGGCGATAGTCGGATTGAAGTCAAAGTGACGGCTGTTGGGTGGAACAGCTATCGAAAAGAAGACCGTTCCTTCCATCTCCAGTTCACCTGTCAACTCAAGGAAATCCCTGTCGAGAAGCTCAATGCTTGGCAAGGAGGCAACGACAGTCTCTGGGGGTCCTTTGGACCCGCCGGATAGCTGAGCGGTATCAATCTGTACCTATCATGGATGCGGAACAGATACGCCTACTGGTTCAAGTCGATGTATCCGAACCCATGCGCACATGACATGAAGAACATCTACTGGCTTGGCATCGCGTTGTTCGGTGCAGTGGCGGGCATGACTCTCTATCGCCGCCGCCCACGGTAGCGTCGAGCAGGTCCGGCCTCACCCGCCAAACAACTTCTGCGCGCTCTGGAACAGGATCCAGCTGGTGGCGATGAACTTGTCGCCGCCCTGCGGCCGGTTGCCGCGATGGGTGTGCGTGAACGCGGTCGGTGCGATCAGCAGGCTGCCCGTGCGCGGTGCGATCTTGCGGCCCTGGAACAGGAACTCGGTCTCGCCCTCTTCGAAGTCGTCGTTGAGGTACAGCGTCCACAACACGTGCCGGTGCAGTGTTTCCGCCTGCGCATCCTTCGGGTAGAGCTCGCAGTGCCAGTATGGGTAGCCGCCCTCGCCCGCCGCGTACCACTGCAGGTTGATGGCGCCGGGGCGCAGGCAGGTGCGGGCCAGCTCGGCCAGCTGCTCCGGTGCCATGTCGGGGAAATCCTCAGCTGACAGTCGGCGCGGCTGGCCGTTGCTGTCCTGGATCTGCAACATCAACGGTGCGATCAGTGCCTGTGGATAACGACGTAGATAAGTCTGCAGCCCGGCGAAAACCGCCTGTTGCAGCGCGTTGTCCACGTCGCGCCAGGCATCCAGCCCGCTGATGCGCAGATCCTTGCTGTGCTTGAGTTCGGGGAACACGCCACTGCCTACTGCACCGGGTTTCAGGCCCTGGCTGCCGCGCATGCGGGCGACGATGGCGGCGCAGACGTCACTGGGGACGGCGTTGTGGATGACTTCGATGAAATCGACCGGGCCCGGCTCGTGCATGCGTGCAATCCTTCGGCGGCAAGGGCTTGATGGTGCCGTTTGCCGCCGCTGCTGTCACCCCGCGGTCATGTCATCGTACTGCCATGACCGCTGTAGGGATGGCCGCCTTCAAACGGTCTTCGCGTCATGCTCCTGGTGATAACGCACCGCTTCGGCCACTTCCTCGCGCGAGCCGAGGAACACCGGCACGCGCTGGTGCAGGTGGTTGGGCTGCATGTCGAGGATGCGCTCGCGACCGGTCGAGGCGGCACCGCCGGCCTGCTCGACCAGCAGGCCCATCGGGTTGGCTTCGTACATCAGGCGCAGCTTGCCGGCCTTGTCCGGTTCCTTCTTGTCCCACGGGTAGATGAAGATGCCACCGCGGGTGAGGATGCGATGCACGTCGGCGACCATGCTGGCGATCCAGCGCATGTTGAAGTTCTTGCCGCGCGCGCCTTCCTTGCCGGCCAGCAGGTCCTGCACGTAGCCCTGCATCGGGGCTTCCCAGTGGCGCTGGTTGGACATGTTGATGGCGAACTCCTGGGTGGCCGCCGGAATCTGCATGTTCTCGGTGGTCAGCACGAACTCGCCGGTCTCGCGGTCCAGGGTGAAGGCGTGGGTGCCGTGGCCGACGCTGAGCACCAGCTGGGTGCTGGGTCCGTAGATGCAGTAACCGGCGGCAATCTGCCTGCTGCCCGGCTGCAGGAACGCTTCATCGCCCGGCAGTTCGACGTTGGTCGGGCAGCGCAGCACCGAGAAGATGGTGCCGACGGAGACGTTGACGTCGATGTTGGAGCTGCCATCGAGGGGATCGAACAGCAGCAGGAAATCACCGCGCGGGTAGATGTCCGGCACCGGCTGGCTGTGGTCCATCTCTTCCGATGCGCAGGCGGCGAGGTGGCCGCCCCAGGCGTTGGCTTCCAGCAGGATCTCGTTGCTGATGACGTCCAGCTTCTTCTGTGCTTCGCCCTGCACGTTGCCGGTGCCGGCTTCGCCGAGTACGCCGCCGAGGGCGCCCTTGCTGACGGCGATGGAGATGCTGGTGCAGGCGCGGGCGACCACGGCGATCAGCTGGCGCAGGTCGGCGTTGATGCGGCCGGCGTGCTGTTCCTGGATCAGGAAGCGGGTCAACGAAGTACGGGACATGAGCGGGCAGGTCTCGGCAGCGGGAAAACGCCTATTGTCGCTGCTGTGCGCGGCGCGTGCGTGATTGGTTTGAGGCGAAATCGTTTACAGGGGCGTTGCGCTGCGTGGCGCCTTCCTTCATGGAGGCGCAGGGCGAGGCACACCGTGGCCAGGACACGCCGTAAACCCATCCATGGGGGCTCGGTCGGCGCATCCATGCGCCTCACGGTCCTGGCCACGGTGTGCCTCGCCCTGCGCTTCAGGGTTCGCCGCGAGCGCGGAGGGTGTGGCAAAGGCAGGAGCAGGAGCAAAAACAAAGGCGCCTTTCGGCGCCTTTGTTTTCAAGCGTGTGCTGCGTTGCTTCAGCCCTTGGCGACGGTGGCCACGGCCTTGGCGACGTACTCCAGGTTGTTCTGGTTCAGCGCGGCCACGCAGATGCGGCCGGTGCCGACGGCGTAGATGCCGAACTCGTCGCGCAGGCGGTCGACCTGCTCACGGCTGAGGCCGGAGTAGGAGAACATGCCCGCCTGTTCGTTGATGAAGGCGAACTGCGGGGCACCGGCGGCGGCGAGCTTTTCGACCAGGCCCTGGCGCAGGGCGTGGATGCGCTCGCGCATCTCGGTCAGTTCCTGCTCCCACATCGCGCGCAGGTCCGGATTGGTCAGCACGCCGGCCACCAGCGCGGCACCGTGGGTGGACGGGCTGGAGTAGATCGTGCGGATCACGCGCTTGACCTGCGACTGCACGGCCTTCGCATCGGCGGCGGTCGGGGCGACCATCGACAGCGCACCCACGCGTTCGCCATACAGCGAGAACGACTTGGAGTACGAGTTGGCGACGATGAAGCTGTCGATACCGGCTTCGGCGATGATGCGCACGGCGGCGCCATCCTGCTCGATGCCCTTGTCGAAGCCCTGGTAGGCCATGTCGATGAAGGGGAACAGCTGCTTGTCCTTCAGGACTTCGGCCACCTGCTTCCACTGGCTGACGGTGAGGTCGGCGCCGGTGGGGTTGTGGCAGCAGGCGTGCAGCAGCACCACGGTGCCGGCCTGCAGTTTCTGCAGATCGGCCAGCATGCCGTCGAAATCCACGCCATGGGTGGCGGCGTCGAAGTAGGTGTACTCGACCACGTCGAAACCAGCGGCACCGAACACGGCGCGGTGGTTTTCCCAGCTCGGGTTGCTGATGGCGATGGTGGCGTGCGGCAGCAGCTTCTTCAGCACGTCGGCGCCGACGCGCAGTGCACCGCTGCCACCGACGGTCTGTGCGGTGGTGACGCGGCCGGCGGCCAGCAGCGGCGAGTCCTTGCCGAACACCAGCTCACGGGTCGCCTGCGTATAGGCAGGCAGGCCGTCGATCGGCAGGTAGCCACGCGGTTTGGCTTCGGTGGCGAGCTGCTGCTCGATCTGCTTGACGGCGCGAAGCAGCGGAATGCGGCCGCTCTCGTCGTAGTAGATGCCCACACCCAGGTTGACCTTGGTCGGGCGGCTGTCGGCGTTGTACGCCTCGGTCAGGCCCAGGATCGGGTCGCCCGGGACCAGTTCCACGTTTGCAAAGAAGGACACGGCGGTACTCGTTCTATTTGAGGGGGAGAAGAAGCGCGGGTCGTGAAGCGGCGGCCGTCGGCCGCAGCCCTGCCATCGTAACAAAGCGTGCCATCGGCGCGGCGGCCATCGTCACGCTGCAGCCCGTACCATGCCGTGTTGTTTCCCCGCCGTGCGTATAGCTGAACGATGAACGAGCCCCTGGCGCCCCACCGCCTGCCCCTGCTGATCGCCCTGCTGCCGCTGCCGGCGCTGGCGCAGACCGCCGCCCCCGCCCCGCAGCAGCTGCCGACCGTGGAAGTGCAGGCCGCGCGCGTGCAGGGCATCGATCCGTTCGCGCTGCCGGCCAGCCAGGACACGGTGTGGGTGGGCGACGACCGCAATGGACCCGGCGTGCAGGTATCCGAGGCGCTGGCCGGGGCACCCGGGGTGCTGGCCCGTGACCGGCAGAACTATGCGCAGGACACCCAGCTGTCGATCCGCGGCTTCGGCGCGCGCTCCACCTTCGGCGTGCGTGGCGTGCGGGTGCTGATCGATGGCGTGCCGGCCACCATGCCCGACGGCCAGGGCCAGCTTTCGCATGCGAGCCTGCTCGGCGCCGAGCGCATCGAGGTGCTGCGCGGGCCGTTCTCCGCCCTGTACGGCAACTCTTCCGGCGGCGTGCTGCAGGTATGGAGCGCGCAGGGCAAGGCCGGCGACCCGTGGCGGCTGCGGGTGAACGCCGGGGCCGACAACACCCTCAGCGTCGGGGCGCAGCTGCGCGGTGCCGGCCCGGTGGTGGACTACAACATCGCGGCCAACCACTTCCGCACCGACGGCTGGCGCGACCACAGCCGGGCGCGGCGCGAATCGCTCAACGCACGGCTCGGCGCTGAAGTGGGCGGCGGCCGCCTGGAGCTGCTGCTCAACGCACTTGATGCGCCCGACGCGCAGGACCCGCTGGGCCTGACCCGCGCGCAGGTGGCGGCCAACCCGCGCCAGGCCACGGCCGTGGCCGAGCAGTACAACACGCGCAAATCGGTGCGCCAGCAGCAGGCGGGGCTGCGCTGGACGCGCGAAAGCGGCGCCCAGCGCTGGCAGCTGATGGGCTACGCCGGGCAGCGCGCGGTGACCCAGTTCCTGCCGATCCCGCCCACCGCGCAGGCCAACCCGCTGCACGCCGGCGGGGTGATCGACCTGGATGGCGGCTATGGCGGCATGGACGCGCGCTGGGGCTGGAACGGCGACCTTGCCGGGCGCCCGCTGGACGTGGTGGCGGGCATCAGCGCCGACCGCCAGCGCCAGCACCGCACCGGCTACGAGAACTTCGTCGGCAGCACCCTGGGCGTGCGCGGACGGCAGCGCCGCGACCAGATCGACATCGTGCAGAACGTCGACCAGTTCGCCCAGGCGTGGTGGCAGTGGAGCCCGCGCTGGTCGCTGCTGGCCGGGGTGCGGCACAGCACCGTGCGCTTCGAATCGGACGACCGCTACATCACCGCCAGCAACCCGGACGACAGTGGCCGCCGGCGCTACCAGGCGACCACGCCGGTGGCCGGGGTCAGCTTCGAGGCCACCCCGCAGTGGCGCCTGCACGCGGCCGTCGGGCGTGGTTTCGAGACCCCCACCTTCAATGAACTGGGCTACCGCAGCGACGGCCAGGCCGGCCTGGCGCTGGACCTGTCGGCCGCGCGCAGCCGCAACATCGAGGTCGGCAGCAAGTGGCATGCGCAGAGCGGAACCCAGCTCGATGTCAGCGTGTTCCGCGCCATTACCGACGATGAGCTGGCCGTTGCCAGCAATACCAATGGCCGCAGCACCTACCGCAACATCGGCCGCACCCGCCGCCAGGGTGTGGAGCTGCAGTACCACCAGCCCCTGGCCGAGCAGTGGGAACTGCAGCTGGCCTGGACCTGGCTGCAGGCGCAGGTGCGCTCGCCGTACCTGACCTGCGGCGGCAGCGGCTGCCGCGTGCCCGACACGGTGGTGGCGGCCGGCAGCCGGCTGCCCGGTGTGCCGCGGCAGCAGGCCTTCGCCCGCGTGCAGTGGTCGCCCGGCGACTGGCAGTGGGCGCTGGAAGCCAATGCCAGCAGCGACACGGTGGTGAATGACCTGGCCACCGAGCGCGCGCCCGGCTACACGGTGCTGAACCTGGAAGCCGGCCGCCAGTGGACCCTGCCCGGTGGCGACCTGCGCGCGTTCGCGCGGCTGGACAACCTGCTGGACCAGGCCTACATCGGCTCGGTGATCGTCAACGATGGCAACGGCCGCTTCTACGAACCGGGCCCGGACCGCCGCGCCAGCGTCGGCCTGCAGTGGTCGTGGCGCTGACCCATTCGGACGCGCTGCGTTACATACGCTTACATCTTCACGAACCGGTAACGCAGGGCGCGTCGGTATCATGACGCAAATGGGAATCGATCCCATTTGTATCTCCGATAAGGACTCCCCCTGTGACTGCCGATGCCCTCACCCGCGCGGGCCTGCCGCGCGCTGCCCTGCCGTGCCCGCCTGCCTTCGGTCGACGCGCTCTTGCCCTGGCTGTCGTCCTGGCGCTGCCGCTGGCGGCCCACGCCGAAGCGCCTGCCGATGCCAATCCGACCACCCTGGATGGCCTGGAAGTGACCGCGCGCCGCCAGTCACAGGCTGACAGCTACACCCTGCCGATCAGCAAGGCCGCCATCGGCCTGGACCTGAGCCTGCGCCAGACCCCGCAGTCGGTGACCACGGTCACCCGGCAGCAGATGGATGACCTGCAGATCGAGTCCATCAACGACGTGCTGACCAGCACCACCGGCATCACCACCTATTCGCTGGACAACGCCGGCCGCACCACCTTCCGTGCGCGCGGCTTCGACATCGGCAACTTCAAGGTCGACGGCATGCTGATCAACGGCGCCAGCAGCTTCAGCGGCGGCGGCGCGGGCCTGAACATGGACCTGTATGACCACGTGCAGGTGGTGCGCGGCGCCAACGGCCTGCTCGGTGGTACCGGCGACCCGTCGGCCACCATCTACCTGGAGCGCAAGCGCCCGACCCGCGAGTTCGGCGGGGCCGCCTCGCTGACCCTGGGCAGCCATGACAAGCGCCGCCTGATGGGCGACGTCAACGTGCCGCTGACCGCCGATGGCCGCGTGCGCAGCCGCTTCGTGGTCAGTGCCGAGGATTCGGACAGCTTCCGCCAGCGCGAGGACCTGCAGCGCCTGGGTGGCCTGGCCAGCTTCGAGGCCGACCTGGGCGACGCCACCGTGGTGAACCTGGGCGTGCAGTACGAGCGCACCCGCAACGGCGGTGGCTCGTGGGGCAGCAACGTGCCGATCTGGTGGGCCGACGGCACCCGCACCCACCTGCCGCGCAGCACCAACCCGGCCGCCGACTGGAGCGTGGCCAAGCGTGACAACACCTCGGTGTTCGGCAGCGTGGAACAGGGCCTGGGCGCGGACTGGAAGCTGCGCGTGGCCTTCGCCCATGACAGCGGCGAGAGCTACACCAACTACGGCGTGGCCAAGGTCAACAACGCGGCGCCGGGCAAGGGCTTTGCCGGCTTCTGGAACCCCGATGGCAGCGGCGCGTTCCTCAACGCGATCCACAACGAATCGGAAACCCGTCGCGACAACCTGGACATCAGCGTGAGCGGCCCGCTGCAGCTGTTCGGCCGCGAGCACCAGCTGATGGCCGGCTTCAACGGCTACCGCAGCGAGATCACCGACTACGCCTTCAGCGCCGCACTGGGCAACTGCACCATCGGCGGCGTGGCCCCGTGGAGTGGCTGCCAGTACCGTGCGGTGGGCCTGCCGATCGATGACTGGCGCACCTGGGACGGCAGCTACGCGCCGTACGAAACCTTCCGCACCCCGGCCCGCACCAAGACCATCACCCAGAACGTGGGCGGCTACCTGGCCGGCCGCTTCAGCCTGGCCGAGCCGCTGTCGCTGGTGCTGGGCACCCGCGTGAGCAACTACAAGACCTACAACCAGGTCTACACCAAGGCCGACGTGCGCACCCGTGGTGCTGCCACGGGCGACCAGCAGGTGGTCACCCCGTACGCGGGCCTGGTGTGGGACTTCGCGGCGAACTACTCGGCCTACGTGAGCTACACCGATGTGTTCAGCCCGCAGGGCAACGTGCGCGATGCCAACGACACCCTGCTCGACCCGGTGACCGGCAAGAGCTACGAAGCCGGCATCAAGGGCGAATGGGCCGACGGTGCGTTGAATGCTGCCCTGGCCGTGTTCCGCAACGAGCAGAACAACGTGGCCGAGAGCACTGGCGAAGTGCATCCGGTGACTGGTTTCAACATCTACCGCGCGGTGGATGGCGTGGTGTCCAAGGGTGCCGACCTGGAAGTCTCCGGGCGCCTGGCGCAGGGCTGGAACGTGTATGCCGGCTACACCTGGCTGCAGGTCGATGGCCTGTCCTACCAGCAGGACCCGCGCCACCTGCTGCGCCTGAACACCTCCTGGACCCTGCCGGGCGCGCTGTCGAAGCTGACCGTGGGCGGTGGCCTGTCGATGCAGAGCGGCACGGTGATGTCGACCAACCCGGGGCGCCCGCTGGGCGGTGGCAAGTACGACGCCAGCAACCTGCCGATGGGCGGCTACACCCTGGTCAACCTGATGGCGCGCTACGCCCTGACCGACACCGTGCAGTTGGCGGTGAACGTGAACAACCTGACCGACAAGCTGTACTACACCCAGTACGGCTTCTACGACGGGCTGATCTTCGGCGAGCCGCGCACCACCACCTTCAGCATCCGCGCGCGCTTCTAAGCGCCGCCGCGGCACCGGCCTGCTGCCCTGCAGGCCGGTGCTGCATCTGGGAAGATGCGTCCATGCCCGAGTCCCCACCCCCGCCCGCCCGCATCCTGGTCGTCGATGATGATCCGGAGATCGGCGCCCTGCTCGCCCAGTACCTCGGCCAGCAGGGACTGCAGACCGTCGTCGCCGGCGATGGTGATGGCATGCGCGCGGCGTTGGCTGCCGGGACCTTCGACGCGGTGGTGCTGGACCTGATGCTGCCCGGCGAGGATGGGCTGGCCCTGTGCCAGCAGCTGCGCGAGCAGACCGCGCTGCCGGTGATCATGCTGACCGCGCGTGGCCGCCCGGCCGACCGCATCCTCGGCCTCGAACAAGGCGCCGATGACTACATGGCCAAGCCGTTCGACCCGCGCGAGCTGCTGCTGCGGCTGCGCGCGGTACTGCGGCGGCAGGCGCCCGTGCAGGCCGCCCCGGCCCCCACGGCGGACGTGGCGCGCCTGCGCTTCTCCGGCTGGACCCTGGACCCGCGCACCCACCTGCTGCAGGCCGACGATGGCCGCCGCCACCTGCTGGGCGAGACCGATTTCAGCGCACTGCAGCTGTTCCTGCGGCATCCCGACGAAGTGCTCGAGCGCGATTTCCTGGTGGAGCAGGTGTACGGCCGCGACCGCATGCCCAGCGACCGCAGCATCGACATGTGCATCAGCCGGCTGCGGCAGATGCTGGAACATGACAGCCGCGCGCCGCTGCTGATCCGCACCGTGCGCAACCGGGGCTACTGCCTGGCCGGCCCGGTGCAGGCCGATGGCTGAGGCACGCCTGGGCTGGCCGCGCACGCTGTACGGGCGGCTGGTGCTGGTGCTGGTGGCCGGCATGCTGCTGGCGCAGCTGCTGACCGGCACCGTCTGGCATGACGCCCGCTACGAGCGGGTGGCCGAGATCCCCGCGCGACTGGCTGCCGCGCATGTCGCGCAGACGCTGCGCCTGCTGGAGGCGCCGGCCTCGCCGCTGGCCGGCGCCGACCCCGCCGTGCTGTCCACGGCCGACCTGACGGTGCGAGCGGTGGAAGACAGCGGCCATGTTTCGCTGCGCCCGCGCGACCGCGCGGTGGAACAGCTGCTGCGTGCTTCGCTGCAGGGCGAGCTGGGCATGCCGCGCGAGCTGCACCTGCAGCGCCTGCGCCTGTACGACGCGCAGGGCCGGGAGGATGACAAGGTGCTGTCGGCACGCCACGTCGCCGGCCAGTTCCAGCTGCGCGTGCGCAGTGCCCAAGGCAACTGGCTGCAGTTCGACGTGCGCGAAGGCCAGGCCGGCCTGCAGCTGGAACCGGCACATGCGCTGGGCGACTACCTGCTGCGCATCTACGGCCTGCGCACCCTGCTGATCGTGCTGCTGGCCCTGCTGGTGGTGCGCTGGCTGACCCGGCCGCTGACCCGGCTGGGCGCTGCCGCACAGGCCCTGGGCCGCAACCTGCATGCACCGCCGTTGCCGCTGGAAGGCCCACGCGAGGTGCGCCAGGCCGCACAGGCCTTCAACCAGATGCAGCAGCAGCTGCAGCAGGCCGCGCAGGGCCGCGAGGAGCTGCTGGCAGCGGTCTCGCACGACCTGCGCTCGCCACTGACCCGCCTGCGCCTGCGGACCGAACTGCTGGCCGACGAGACCGCACGCACCCGCTGGCGTGCCGACCTGGACGACATGCAGGAGCTGGTGGATTCCATCCTTGATTACAGCAGTGCCACCCAGCTGCGCGGCGACCGCGAGCCGATCGACATCGATGCCCTGCTACGCACCGTGGTGGAGGACGCACGCGAGGCCGGCCATGCCGTGCAGCTGCAGGGCCGGGTGGGCGTGGCTTATCCCGGCTTCCCGCGCAGCCTGAAGCGCGCGCTGGCCAACCTGCTGGACAACGCCGGGCGCTATGGCGGCGGCGCGCAGGTCGAGGCCTGGGGCGATGCCGAGGCCATCCACATCAGCATCGCCGACCAGGGCCCGGGCATCCCGGCCGCACAACGGGAGCGGATGCTGCAGCCCTTCCAGCGCCTGGAGGCTTCACGCAGTGCGCGCCATGGTGGCACCGGGCTGGGCCTGAGCATCGCCGTGGCGGTGGTGCAGGCGCACGGCGGCCAGCTTGCGCTGGAGGACGGCCCGGGCGGACGCGGGCTGTGCGTGCGGATCACCCTGCCGCACTGCCCGGGCACGCGCAGCCGGTAGCGCCGGGCCATGCCCGGCGAGCGCGCAGCGCGGGATTCGTGTCCACGATCAGAAGCAGCCGAGCACAGGCTCGGCTCTACAGGGATCGCAGCCATCGGTAGCGCCGGGCCGTGCCCGGCGAGCGCGCCGCGCGGCGGCAGGCTCAATCCGGTGCCTTGGCCGGCACGAACGGCGAGGTCGGATCGCTGGCCGGGAAAGTTTCTTCCAGCGCCTGGTCCTGGTTGTCGCTGGCATGCTGCTTGCGCTCGCGGCGCTTGAGCGGGCTTTCCTGGCCGCCGCGGTGGCGGTCGCCGCAGTCCTTGCGGTCCTGCGCGGCCTGTTCAGGGTGATGGACGGCCGGCAGCGCATCTTCGTGCGGCACCTGCATGCCGGCGCCCCGGTCCTCGGCATCGGCCAGATCGTGCTTGGCACGGGATTCGCCCGGCACGGGGGCGTGGGTCTGGCGCAGCGGATCACGGTTGGACATGGCGATTACCTGGCGATGGGCGGGGGGCTCCACTACAGCGCGGCAGAGGTAAAGCCGCCGCGAACCCCGCGTCATGAACATCTCTGTCACGGCTGGATAACGGCACCGCCGGTATTCCTGCCCACCCGCCCTGCTGCAGGAGCCGGCCATGGCCCGTCTTGAACGCCCCGCCCCGTCCGTGTTCAACGCCCTGCTGGATCCGCTCGGCGCCCGCACGCCCCTGCGCCGCGCGCGCCGCCATGAGGACCCGCAGGCGGTGGCGCAGGATTACCTGCAGTACATGCTCAACGACTATGAGCGGCGCCGCGCCAACGGCCACCGCAACTGGCGCGACCTGTGCCCGGTGTACGCCTTTGCCCTGACCACCCACGCCGCTGACTGGCCGCGCGGCGGCGACGCCGATACCGGCGAGGAACTGGCCGCGCACTGGGAGCAGATGCGTGGGCAGTCGCGGTTGGGCTGGTCGCAGGCACGCCCGGTGGTGGAGGACGCCTGGCGCGCGCTGGACCACATTCCGGCGGCGGCGGTGCGGCCCCTGCTGCAGTAACCCGGCGCCACCCGGCCTGCACGGGGCCGACACAGCCGTTTCACGGTGGGCGTCCGAAGCTGGCCGCCCCGCCGCAATGCAGGTGCGTGCCATGGCCCGCCCGATCTGGACCGGTACCCTCTCCTTCGGCCTGCTGAACGTGCCGGTCTCGCTGATGTCCGGCGAACGCAAGGTCGACCTGCAGTTCCGCATGCTCGACTCGCGCGACCGCAAGCCGATCCGCTTCGAGCGGGTCAACGCCGATACCGGCGAGGAAGTGCCGTGGAAGGACATCGTCAAAGCCTACGAGTACGACAAGGGCAGCTACGTCGTGCTGGAAGAAGGCGATATCCGCTCGGCCGCGCCGGAAAGCCATGAAACGGTGGAGGTGGAAACCTTCGTCGATGCCACCCAGATCGATCCGCGCTACTTCGAGAAGCCCTACCTGCTGCTGCCCGGCAAGAAGGCCGAGAAGGGCTACGTGCTGCTGCGCGAAACCCTGCGCGGTACCGGCAAGGCCGGCATCGCGCGGGTCGTGGTGCGTACCCGCGAATACCTGTGCGCGGTGATGCCGCAGGGCCACGCGCTGGTGCTGATGATCCTGCGCTACCCGCAGGAACTGGTTGATCCGGAAGACTACAAGCTGCCCACCGGCAGCCTGTCCGACTACCGCATCACCGCCAAGGAAACGGCGATGGCCGGGCAGCTGATCGAATCGATGGCCGCCGACTGGGACCCCTCGCAGTACCACGATGAATTCCGCGAACGCCTGCAGCAGGTGCTGAACAAGCGCATCAAGACCAAGGGCGGCACCACCCAGGTGGAAGAGGAGCCGGCGCCGCACGAAGACGCCAGCACCAACGTGGTGGACTTCATGGCGCTGCTGCAGAAGAGTCTGGATGCCAACACGCGCACGCCGGCGAAGAAGACCGCGACGCGCAAGGCACCGGCGAAGAAGGCTGCGAAGAAAGCTGCCAAGAAGACCGCAGCCAAGACAGCCAAGGCGACGAAGAAGACCGCGCCGCGCCGCAAGGCAGGCTGAGCCATGTCGCTGCACCAGTACCGCCGCAAGCGCCGCCTGGGCGGTGGCAGCGGGCAGACGCCGGAGCCGGATGATGGCCCGGCTGCGGGCAATCCAAAGCGGCGGCCGCAGTTCGTCATCCAGCTGCACCACGCCAGCGCGCGGCACTATGATTTCCGCCTGGAAATGGACGGCGTGCTGAAGAGCTGGGCGGTGCCCAAGGGACCATCGCTGCGGGTGGGCGAGAAGCGCCTGGCGGTGGAGGTCGAGGACCACCCGCTGTCCTACGCCGGCTTCGAAGGGGATATTCCCGAAGGCCACTATGGCGCCGGCCATGTGCAGGTATTCGACCACGGCAGCTGGGCCTGCGAAGGCGACCCGCTGCAGGCACTGGCCGCCGGCAAGATCGACTTCGTGCTGCACGGGCAGCGCTTGAGTGGCGGTTGGAAGCTGGTGCGCACGGCCATGAAAGGGCGCCAGGTGCAGTGGCTGCTGATCAAGCGCGATGATGCCGATGCGCGCGATGCCGAGGCCGATGATCTTCTGGAGGACGCCATGCCTGCACCCCGGGCTGCAGCAAAGCGGGCGAAGAAGGCCGCGCGCGCGACTCCACGCAAGGCAGAGGCGCGCTGGCATGCACGCGCGCTGAAGCTGGCCGGTGCACGCGACCAGCCCTACCCGCGTGGCTTCAAGCCGCAGCTGACCGATCACCGCGATACCGCGCCGGACGGCGAACTTTGGCTGCACGAGATCAAGTGGGATGGCTACCGCCTGCTGGCCGACCTGCACGACGGCGAGGTGAAGCTGCGCTCGCGCAATGGCCTGGACTGGACCGGTGATTTTCCCGAAGTCGCCCAGGCCGTGCGCGCGCTGCCCGTGCACGATGCACGGCTGGACGGCGAACTGGTGGTCCTCGACGCACACGGACGCAGCGATTTCGCCGCCCTGCAGCGTGTCATCGATGGCAGCTCGAAACAGCCGCTGCGCTACATCGTGTTCGACCTGCCCGGTGTGGCCGGCGTGGACATCAGCCGCGCACCGCTGCGGGAACGCAAGGCGCTGCTGAAGGCCCTGATCGGGACGGAGCCAGGCACGCTGGCCTTCAGCGATCATGTAGTCGACCACGGCCCGGCGGTGTTTGCTGCCAGCGGCGACGCCGGCTTCGAAGGCATCGTCAGCAAGCAGGTCGATGCGCCCTACGTGAACACCCGTGCGCGCAGCTGGGTGAAGGTGAAGCACGAGGACAGCGATGAGTTCATCATCATCGGCCACACGGCGCCCAAGGGCAGCCGGGTCGGCTTCGGTTCGCTGCTGCTGGCCACGCCCGATGCGGGTGGCCTGCGCTATGTCGGCCGGGTCGGCACCGGCTTCGACGATGCGGGCCTGAAGGCGCTGAGCACCGTGCTGGCCCCCTTGGCGGTGAAGACGCCGGTACTGGAGCTGCCGGCGCATGTGCCGTTCGGTGCCGCCAGCGTGCGCTGGGTGAAACCGGTGGTGGTGGCCGAAGTGGCTTTCCGTGGCTGGGGCAAGGAAGGACTGCTGCGCCAGGCCAGCTTCAAGCGCCTGCGCAGCGACAAACGCAGGGAGGACCTGGGCGTGGCACCAGCGGTGGAGCGCGATGATGCGGCGGTGGCCATCAGCCATCCCGAGCGGGTGGTGTACCCGAAGCAGAAGCTCAGCAAGGGCGATGTGGCCGCCTACTACCAGCAGATGGCGCGCTGGATCCTGCCGGAGATTGCCGGCCGCCCGCTGTCGCTGCTGCGCTGTCCCGATGGCGTCGGCAAGGCCTGCTTCTTCCAGAAACACCATGGCCCCGGCCTGGGCGATGGCGTGCATGCGGTGCCGTTGCAGCAGAAGAGCGGTCGCGAGGATTACGTGTACATCGATGATGCGCGCGGGCTGCTGCAGCTGGTGCAGATGAACACGCTGGAGCTGCACCCGTGGGGCGCGACGGTCGAGGATCCCGAGCATCCGGACCGGCTGGTGTTCGACCTCGACCCCGGCGACGGCGTGAGCTGGGCGCAGGTGAAATCGGGTGCGCGCGAGGTGCGCGACCGCTTGCAGCTGGTCGGCCTGCAGAGCTTCGTGCGGCTGTCCGGCGGCAAGGGCGTGCACGTGGTGGTGCCGCTGCAGCCGAAGGCCGGCTGGGAACAGGCCAAGGCCTTCTGCGAGGCATTTGCGCAGGCGATGGCGCTGGAGCAGCCCAATCGCTACGTGGCAACCATGAGCAAGGCCAAGCGCGAGGGCGTGATCTTCATCGACTGGCTGCGCAACACCCGTGGTGCCACCAGCGTGTGTTCGTGGTCGCTGCGCGCGCGTGAGGCGGCAGGCGTGGCGGTGCCACTGCGCTGGGAAGAACTGGCAAAGGTGAGCGCCGCCGATGCGTTCCCGATGCAGAAGGCGCTGGCCCGGGCGAAGCGCCTGAAGGGGAATCCGTGGCAGGGCATCGAACGCGTGAAGCAGGTGTTGCCGACCGGTAATCGGTAGCGCCGGGCCACGCCCGGCGAGCGCGCAGCGCGGATACGTTGCGTGTCGCCGGGCACGGCCCGGCGCTACCAGATCAATGCAGCGTGGATCAGAAGTCCGCGCGGATGCCGAAGGTGACGCGGCGGCCGGAGAACTCGTACTGGGTCGGGAACGCCTTGTCGATCGTGTAACCGCTGGTCTTCTCGTCCAGCAGGTTGATCGCTTCCAGGTTCAGCTTCCAGGTGTCATTGAGGCGGAAGCCGATCGAGGCATCCAGCTGGCCATAGGCATCGCGGTAGACCGGATACATGTTCAGGTGGATGTACTCGACGTACTTGTCCTTGTAGTTGTACGAGGCGCGCGCGCTGAAGCGGTCGTTCTCGTAGTACAGGGTGAAGTTGTACGCCTTCTCGGCCAGGCCTTCCGGCGGGGTCGGGATATCCAGGTCCGAGGCACCGGTCAGCGAGTTGTCCAGCTGGGTGTAGTTGGCATTGATGCCCCAGCCTTCCAGCGCCGGGTGCAGCATCGACAGCGGCAGCTGCGCGACCAGCTCCACGCCGGTCACCTTGTAGGAACCGTCGGCGTTGACCGGCTGGTAGACCTCGAAGTCGTAGTAGCCGTCCAGTGAACCGTTGGCGTTGAGCTTCTCAACGTTCGGCACGATGCCGGTCAGCGACTGCCGCACCACGCCGTCGATCTTCTTGGAGAAGTACGACGCGGCCAGCAGGCCACCGTTCTGCAGGTACTTTTCCAGGCCCACTTCCCACTGCTTGGCGGTGGTCGGCTTCAGCGCCGGGTTGCCGTCCATGAAGCGGAAGCTGCTCCAGCTGACCGTACGACGGTAGGCGATGTCGGTCAGCGACGGGCGCATCAGCGTTTCCGAGGCGGCACCGCGCAGCACCAGGCCGTCGGCGATCTCGGCGGTCATGTTGAAGCTGGGCAGGATCTTGCTGTAGTCGCCGCTGCTGGAAATCGGCGACGGCGTGTAGCCGTTGCTGCCGTCGGCGTTCTGCACCGGGTGGAAGCCGGCCGAATCGACGTCGGTGTCGATCGAGCGCACGCCCAGGTTGGCGTACACCGGCACGCTGCCGATATCGAAGTAGAAGTCGGCCATGGCATACAGCGCCAGGGTCTTTTCCTTCACTTCGTAGTACTGGCCCGGATCGATCGGGGTTTCATAGCCCGGGTAGCGGAACGTGGCACGCGCGTAGGCATTGGAGATCTGCTGCCAGTCCAGGTCGCTCGGGCGATAGCCGCCGCCCGGGGCCAGCTGGCTGATCCACACCGGGTTGCTGTCGGCCAGCGTGCGGGTGTTCACCCACGCGGCGCTGCCGGCGGTCGGGCCCTGGATCTTGCCGCTGCCGAACTCGCGTTCCTTGGTCTTGTCGGTGTAGCGCGCGCCGAACTGCACGCCGCTCAACGCCGGGAAGAAGGCCAGGTTCATCTGCCGGCGCAGGTCGAGCTGCGCGGCGTACTTGTCATCCTTCACCTTCTCCAGCTCGGTTTCGTACGCTTCGAACAGGTACTTGTCCGCGGCGTTGTACATGTCGAAACCACCGGTGGTGCTGGGCACGGTCTCGCCGCCGTTGCTGGTCCAGCGCGTGCGCGACGGTGCGTAGGCCACATGCTTGAGGTTGGCGTAGTCCGAATCCTTGCGCGCACCGGAATAGCCGACCAGCGCATCGATGTCCCAGCCGCCGACCTTCCAGTCCAGCTTGCTGCTGAACTGGCGGTAGTCGGTGTTGGCGTTCCGTTCCTTGCTGAGGATCTCGTGCTGGGTGGCGGTGTAGGCCACGTCCTTCAGCACGGTGATGCCGTAGTCGCCCAGCGTGGTGTTGTCGTAGTCGTAGATGCGGTCCAGGGTGCTGCGGCTGGATGCCGAGTAGGCCGCGGCATCGTACTCGTCTTCGTGCGTGTCATAGCCGCCGAACATCGCATCGAAGCTGAGCGACAAGGTATCGCTGGGCTTGAACTGCAGCGATGCGGTGGCGCCCCACTGGTCCTGCTCGTTGAGGTAGACGCGGTCGCCGACCTTGTCCTGGAAGATGATGCGGCTGGTCTCGTCCTTGTCCATGCGGTCCTGCACGACGATGCCGGCATCACGCGCCAGCACGGCGGCGGCCTGCGAACTACGCGTGCCCGACGCTTCCAGGAAGCGGCCCATGGGACGGAAGTTGATGCCCGAGTTGGAGTCGGTGCGGTTGGTGCGCTTGGCCTTGGAGAACGACACCAGGCCGCCCCAGTCGCCCCAGGTGTCACTGGCGAGGAAGGAGATCTTCGGATCGATCCTGCCGTTGATCGAGTTGTGCGAGGCTTCGGCCGAGGCACTGAACTTGGGCTCGGGGAAGTCGAACGGCTTGGCCGTCTCGATGTAGACCGAACCGGCGATGCCACCTTCCTCGTCGGCTGCGGTCGGCGACTTCTGCACGGTCACCGTCTGCACGACGTCGGCGGCGAAGATGTCGAACTGCACGTCGCGCCCACCACTGCCCGAGGCGGTGGCGAGGTTGTTGATGGATACCAGGGTGAACTCGCTGGGCAGGCCACGCACGCTGACCTTGCTGCCCAGGCCCTTGTTGCGCTCGATGGTCACGCCCGGCATGCGCTGCAGCGCTTCGGCCAGGTTCTGCTCGGGGAAGTCGGCCACGTCGGTGGCGACGATCGAATCGGAGAAGCCGATGTTGGCGCGCTTGAGGTCGACGGCGCGTTCCAGGCTTTTGGCATAGCTGCCAGAGACCGTGACGGTGTCCAGCTGCTGCAGCTGTTGCCGGGTATCGCCATCGGCGGCTTCTTCAGCCATTGCATCGATGGGCAGCACGGCGAGGCCGCCGATCAGCACCGCATGCACGGCGCGGGACAAAAGCTTCGCATGGGGGGCCGCAGCGGCGGCCTCCCGGTTCTGGTAACGCATCGGATGATTTCCCGGTTCCCTGTGGTGTCTTACGCCGCGCCTGCCCCTTTATCCGTGGGTGCAGGCCCCTGCGCCGCGTTGCCGACCTTCGGCGGGCACCGAGCCTAGGGGGGAATTGTTAAGCCTGTGTTGCGCTGCGGGACGGACGACGACCGAACCACCAGCCACCGAGCAGCTGCAGCGGCAGCGACACCAGCAGGGAGATGGCGAACCAGCGCGGAAAATCACCGCCCATCACCCACAGCCCGTAGCCGCTGCCGACCACCAGCAGCGTCCAGATGGACGTGCCATGCGCACGCGGCCAGCACGGTGCGTAGTAGGTGGCGAAGGCGATGCCGGCGATGCCGCCGAGCACGGTGAAGGCCAGGTCCCAGCCCAGCTGCGCTTCGCTGCCGGGGTGCAGGCCGAACAGCGACGGCAGCCAGCCGCCGGCACTGCTGACCAGGGCCAGCGCGAGCAGCGCGCCGACCAGGGCGACGATGGACAGGAAAACGGTCTTGAGCATCTCGGGCATGTGCGCATTGTACGGCGCAGCGTGCACAGGAGCGGCATGGCCGCCGCATCCGTGGGAGAGGGAAACGGAGCGGCGGCCACGCGCAGGCGGATTCGCAATGTTGGCGTGCCCGACCCGCCTCCCACGGCCACGAAGTGCCCCACGCCCGTCATGGCCGGGGAACTGCGGCGGGTCTGGTCCGCCAGCCATGCCGCATGGCAATGGCTGTGTGGCAGAGGCCTCGGGTATCGAAGATTCCAGCGCCATGCCCGCCCCCGGACATGGCACCGGGCGTCGATGCCCGTGGCGTGCCGAACTCGCGGAAGGCGATGCCCTCCGCTTGAGGGAGAGCATGCAGGGGCGGCGTTGGCGCTGCCTTGATCCTGATCAATGGATCGAGGCAGCGTAGAGTCGAGCTTGCTCGACTGCCTTTTGCCAGAAGCCAGTCGAGCAAGCTCGACTCTACGCAGAGCAGCCGTCGAGCATGGCTCGACGCTACCGAAGCGCTGGTCAGCCGGCCAGCACCGCTGCTTCGCGGGCCAGGCGCTCGATGCTGTCCCAGTCGCGCGACTGCATCAGGGCCGCGGTGGTCAGCCACGAACCGCCCACGCACAGCACGTTGGGCAGGTGCAGGAACTGCGGCGCGGTCTGCGCGCTGATGCCACCGGTCGGGCAGAAGCGCACGTCGGCGAACGGGCCGTGCCACGCCGACAGCAGCGGCGCACCGCCGGACTGCACCGCCGGGAAGAACTTGAACGTGTCCAGGCCGTGCTCCAGGCCGAGGATCAGTTCCGAACCGGTAGCCACGCCGGGCAGGTACGGCAGATCGGCGTCGCGCGCGGCGGCGTACAGCGTCGGCGTCGCACCGGGCGACACCGCGAAGCGCGCACCGGCTGCCTTGGCGGCCTCCATCTGCGCCGGCGTCAGCACCGTGCCTGCGCCCACCACGGCGTCGGGCACGGCCTCGACCATCGCCTTGATCGCGTCCAGCGCACGCGGCGTGCGCAGCGTCACCTCGATCACCGGCAGGCCGCCACGGAACAGCGCCAGGGCCACCTGCACCGCATCGTCGATGTCATCAGGGGTGAACACCGGGATCACCGGTGCAAGTTTCAGTACCGCACGTACGCGCGGATCAGCGCCGGACATCGAATCGCTCCTCGCCCACCAGGGCCAGTACGTCAGCTTCGCTGACGGGGTTGAAATCGCCGGGGATGGAGTGCTTCAGACCACCGGCGGCCAGGCCGAAACGCACGGTGGCGTCGGCATCGAAGCCGGACAGGATGCCATGCAGGATGCCTGCGGCGAATGCATCGCCACCGCCGATGCGGTCGACGATGCCCTGCAGCTGGCGCACCGGTGCCTGCGCGCGGGTGCCGTCGCGGCCCAGCAGCAGCGCGCCCAGGGCGTGGTGGTCCACGCTGAGGGCCTGGCGCTGGGTGCAGGCCATCCACTGCAGCTGCGGGAATGCCGCGAACGCGGCGGCGGCGGCGGCTTCGACCTTGGCCACCACATCGGCCTGCTCGAAGCGCTGGCCGAGGATCACTTCGATATCGCGGTAATCAGCGAAGACGATGTCGGCCTGGGCGAACAGCGCATGCAGGATCGCCTGCGCATCGCCGCCCCAGCGCTGCCACAGCTTGGGCCGGAAGTTGCCATCGAAGGACACGCGCACGCCCAGCTCGCGCGCCGCACGTGCCGCCGCCAGGGTGGCCTGGGCCACGTCCGGGCCGAGCGCCGGGCTGACCCCTGACAGGTGCAGCCACTGCGCGCCCTGCAGCAGCACCGGCCAGTCGTAGTCGGCGGCGGTGCTGCGCGCGAAGGCCGAGTCGGCGCGGTCATAGACCACTTCGCTGGCACGCTGCACCGCACCGGTCGTGAGGAAGTACAGGCCCATGCGCCCGTCCGGGTCCTGCCGCACGCTGCGCGTGTCGACCCCGTGCCGGCGCAGTTCACCCAGCACGTGGGCGCCCAGCGCGTTGTCGGCCACGGTGCTGACCATGGCCACCTCATGTCCAAAGCGGGACAGCGAGACACCCACGTTCGCTTCGGCCCCGCCCACGTGCACCTGCAGCTGCGGCGACTGCATCAGCAGTTCGTGACCGGGCGCCCCCAGGCGCAGCAGCAATTCCCCGAAACATACGACACGACCCATTTCCGCTCCCTTACGCTGGCCGCCAGCGGGTACTGCTGGGCGGCGTGGAATCGCGCCACGCAGCCGCGTGGCGGTTGACCATCGGTGTCATCGCGAGACCGACCGGCCGTGCACACAGCCTATCAAACTGTCGGAAGCATTGTCCCGCAAGCGTCTTGGAGACATTACAGGTCTGTTGCGGTGCAAGATGCCGCAGAGGGAACGTGCTGCTACCGTCGGCTCTGACCAGCGGTGTCATTCCGCTGAAACACTCGCGAGACCAGACCTTTGGGAGAGGGGAAAGGCATGCATTCTCGGAACCACGCAAAAAAGACACCGGTTACCTTGCTGGCCATGGCGGTCAGCCTGGCCCTTTCGGCGGGCGCCGCCGCCCAGCAGCAGAGCGAGGCGCCCAGCGCCACCAACCTGGATACGGTCAACGTCACCGGCTACCGCGCCAGCGTCGAGAAGGCGCTGGACATCAAGCGTGGCGAGGCCGGCGTGGTCGATGCCATCGTGGCCGAGGATGTCGGCAAGTTCCCGGACCTGAACCTGGCCGAGTCGCTGCAGCGCATCCCGGGCGTGGTCATCACCCGCGAGGCCGGTGAAGGCCGCAACATCTCGGTGCGTGGCCTGGGCCCGGACTTCACCCGCGTGCGCATCAACGGCATGGAAGCGCTGACCACCGTCGGTGCCGGCGACCAGAGCGGCGGCACCAACCGCGGCCGTGGCTTCGACTTCAACGTGTTCGCTTCGGACCTGTTCTCGCAGATGGTGGTGCGCAAGACCGCCTCGGCCGACGTCGAGGAAGGCTCGCTGGGCGCAACGGTCGACCTGCGTACCGCGCGCCCGTTCGACTACGACGGCTTCACCTTCGTGGCCAGTGGCCAGGCCAGCTACAACCAGATGGCCGAGAAGGCCGACCCGCGCCTGGCCGCGTTGATCTCCAACACCTTCGCCGATGGCACCTTCGGCGCGCTGCTGTCGGTGGCCTACTCCGAGCGCCAGGCGCTGGAGGAAGGTTCCAACACCGGCCGCTGGGCCAACGGCCCCAGCAACGGCGGCTTCAGCGCGGCCTCGCCCTTCACCGCCGCGCGCAGTGCCGATGTCTACCACCCGCGCTTCCCGCGCTACGTGCAGATGGAACACCAGCAGAAGCGCCTGGGCGTGACCGGCTCGCTGCAGTGGAAGCCCTCCGACCGCACCGAGATCTCGCTCGACACGCTCTACTCGAAGATCGACGCCACGCGCGACGAGCACTACATCGAAGCGATCTCCTTCAGCCGCAACCGCGACTCGGCCACCGGCGCCAACCGCCGCCCCGACCGCGACGGCAAGCCGGAAACCATCGTGCGCAACGGTGAGATCCGCAACAACGCGCTGCTGTACGGCGAGTTCGACAACGTCGACCTGCGCACCGAGAACCGCCACGACGAATGGAACACCGAGTTCAAGCAGGTCAGCCTGAACTTCGATCATCGCTTCACCGATGATTTCCAGATGACCGGCAAGGTCGGCATCTCGCGCTCGGCGCACGAGAACCCGGTGCAGACCACCATCATCATGGACAAGTACGATGTGGACGGCTACAGCTACGACTACCGTGGCAACAGCCGGGCGCCGATCATCAACTACGGCATCGACCCCACCAATCCCAATGGCTGGGAACTGGCCGAGATCCGCCTGCGCCCGCAGTACGTGGACAACGACTTCGACACCGCCGAAGTCAACTTCAACTGGAACCTCAGCCCCGGCTTCCGCCTGAAGGGTGGCGTGCTGGCCAAGGATTACACCTTCAGCACGCTGGAACTGCGCCGCACCAGCGAAGGCGCAGTGCCGGTGATCGCCAACGGCAGCCGCATCGTGCCGGCCGACCTCACCAGCCAGGCTGGCCTGAAGGGCATCAACGGCTCGCCGTCGAACTGGGTGGTGCCCAACCTGGGTGCCATCGCCGACCTGCTGGACATCTACAGCAACAGCGGCACCTTCGCCGTCGCACCGCGCGCGAACAACAGCCGCAGCGTGGAAGAGAAGGACCGCGGCGTCTGGCTGATGGGTGAGTTCTCCACCGACCTCGGTGCCATCCCGCTGTCGGGCAACTTCGGCGTGCGCTACGTGCAGACCGAGCAGACCTCCAGCGGCGCGGCCACGGTCGGCGGCGTGCTGGTGGATGCCACCACCAACCGCAAGTACAACGACACCCTGCCCTCGTTCAACCTGGTGGCCGAGATCACCCCGGACTTCCTGATCCGCCTGGGTGCGGCCAAGGTGATGAGCCGCCCGGGCCTGGGCAACCTGACCCCGGGCGTGACCGTGGCCGTGGCCGGCGGCGCGCGCACCGTGGCCGGTGGCAACCCCAACCTCGATCCGTTCCGCGCCACCAACGTGGACATGAGCTTCGAGTGGTACTTCGCCGAAGGTGCGATGGCCGGCATCGGCCTGTTCTACAAGGACATCGACTCGTTCGTGCAGACCACCCGCGAAGTGCGCCCGTATTCCAGCAGCGGCCTGCCGGCCAGCCTGCTCGACGGCACCGGCGCTTCGGTCAACGACGACTTCACCTTCAGCATCCCGCTCAACACCCCCGGCGGCGAACTGTATGGCGTGGAAGCCAACTACACCCAGCCCTTCACCTTCCTGCCCGGCAAGTGGTCCAACCTGGGCGTGCAGCTGAACTACACCTGGGTCGACACCAGCATCCAGTACGTCAATGGCGCAGGTGCAGCGGTGATGAAGAACCAGCTGACCGGCACCTCGAAGAACGCGTGGAACGCGACGCTGTTCTACGAAGGCGATGCCTGGTCGGGCCGCGTTTCGGCCACCAACCGCAGCGACTACCTCACCCAGGCACCCGGCCAGGAAACCGGCTTCAACCTGGACGGTTACCACGGCATGACCGGCACCACCGTCCTCGATGCATCCATCCGCTACCGCATCAGCGACCAGCTGGAACTGAGCCTGGAAGGCATCAACCTGACCAACGAAGCCTCGGATGAGTGGGTGTACTCGCCCACCACCGGCCAGCTGCCGCTGCAGTACACCGAAACCGGCCGCCAGTTCCTGCTGGGCGTGCGCTACAAGTTCTGACCGCCGACGCGGGGGGGGGGGGGCCCCCCCCCCCCCCCGGGGGGGGGGGGGGGGGGGGGGGGGGGGGGGGGGGGGGGGGG
>NZ_JACVTT010000180.1:0-2953 GCF_016624665.1 Stenotrophomonas sp. S39
TTTCGGCGGGGGGGCGGCGCCGCCCCCCCCCCCCCCCCCCCGGACGGGATCAATACACGTCGCGGCGGTAGTGCCCGCTCTCCAGCAGCGTCTCCACCGCATCATCGCCCAGCGCCGCACGCAGCACCTGGTCAACGCCTTCGGCCATGCCCTGCAGCGAGCCACACACGTGGATCACCGCCCCACGCGCCAGCCACGTCTGCAGTTCCGCCGTAGCGGCCTGCAGCTGGTGCTGCACGTAGCCGCCGCCATCGGCATCACGCGAGAACGCCAGGTCAACGCGCGCCACGTGGCCCTCGGCCTGCCACTGCGCGATCTCCTCGCCGAACAACTGGTCGTACGCGCGCTGGCGCTCGCCGAACAGCAGCCAATGGCCGTGTTCGCCATGCTGGGCGGCTTCGCGCAGCAGGCTGCGCAGGCCGGCAATGCCGGTACCGTTGCCGACCAGCACCATCGGCGCGCCGGCCTGGCGGTGGAAGCCAGGGTTGCGGTGCACGCGCGCAGCAATGCGGCTGCCCAGCGGCGCATGCAGCGACAGCCAGCCCGAGCCCAGGCCGGGGCGGCCCGCAGCGTCGTGCACCAGGCGCACCACCAGTTCCACTGCACCATCGGCGGCGCACGACGCGATGGAGTACTCGCGCCCGGGCAGCATCGGCAGGCCCGCCAGCCACAGCGCAGCGTCCTGTACCGGCAGCGCGGCGCCTTCGTCGGGCAGCACGCGTTCGCCCGCCAGGTCCAGCAGCGTGCGGGTGCCACCGTCGAGCAGCAGCGGCTGCAGCGGGTCCAGCCCTCTTGCTTCCAGCACCGTCGTGGTGTGCTGCACGCTGTTGCGCGGTGCGATGTGCAGGATGTCGCCGGCCTGCCAGGTCGTGTCGGCAGGCGGTGCCAGCCGGATCTTCCAGATCGCGCCGCCCAGACTGCCCGGGTTCAATGTTTCGCGTGCCAGCAGCTGCCAGTCGTGCATCTGCGTGGCCGGCGGCAGCACGCTGTCATCGGTGTCGATGCCGGTCAGTGCGCCCAGCTCGCGTTGCCACTGGCGCAGGGCCACCACCGAGGCCGCATCCACGTCGATGCGCGGGAACAGGGGCTGTGCCCCGTTGCCTGCCAGCCACGTGTCCACCTGTGCACCGAACGCGCAGTAATGCGGGTACTGCCGATCACCCAGCGCCAGGACGCCATGGCGCAGGCCCGAGAGATCCACGTTCTGGGCCAGCAACAGGCGTGCCGCACGGCGCGCGCTGTCCGGCGGCTCACCATCGCCGAAGGTGCTGAGCACGAACAGGACCTGCGGGCTGTCCTGCAGCAGCGCAGCGGTCACCCGCGCCAGCGGCAGCACCTGCACCGGGTGGCCGGCGGCCTGCAGCTGTGCCGCCGCGCGCCAGGCCAGCTGTTCGGCCAGGCCACTCTGGCTGGCATGGATCACCCGCCACGGCGTGCCTTCGCCGCCGCTTTCCTGCGCTGCGGGCAGGGTCTGCCGCAGCGCACGTGCCGCGCGCTGGCTGCGCCGGCGGTCCAGGTACAGCATCCAGCCGGTGATGAAGAACAGGCTCATGGCCAGGCTGCTGAGCATCACCACCACCCGGCCGGGCAGGCCGAAGTAGCTGCCCGAATGCAGTGCGAACATGCTGGTGGCCAGCTTGCCGCCGCTGCCCTGGCGTTCGTAGGGGCGCGCTTCCAGCAGGGTGCCGCTGGCCGGGTCCAGCTGCAGCAGGTCGTGCGCGCGGTCGTGGTGGCCGCCACGCAGGGCAGGGTCACCGGACATCACCCGCACGTTCAGCACCTGGCCCGGCTTTTCCGGCAGGCGCAGGTCGATGTAGCCGCTGCGCACGCCGGGCTGCGCATACAGCGTGTCCTCCACGTGCTGCAGGTCGAGGGACGCATCCGGGGCGACCTTGTGCTTGGCCGGTGCAGGCACGCCCAGCACGCTGTTGGCCGCGCTGCGGTACCAGTCGAACGACCACCACAGGCCGGTCAGCGCACTCATCAGGTAGATCAGCAGCACCCAGGTGCCGACCACCGAGTGCAGGCTCCACAGGAAGCCGCGGCCGCTGCGTTTCCATTCCACTGCCAGCCAGCTGCGCCAGTGCCACCAGCGCCGTGGCCAGCGCAGGTAGAGGCCGGACAGCGCGAAGAACAGCAGCGCGATGGCGCAGCTGCCGACCACGACCTTGCCGCGCTCGCCAGCGGCCAGGTGCCGGTGCAGGTCTTCGACGAAGTCGAAGAACGCCTGGCCACGCAGGTGGCTGAAGCGTTCGCCGTTGTAAGGATTGAAATAGACCCAGTGATCCTTGCCGCCAGCGAAGCGCGCCACCGAGGGGCGCTGGCCGGTGGCATCCACGCGCAGGCGCTGCAGCGGCCGATCGCTGCCGGCCTGCAGCAGCGGCACCAGTTCGCTCAGCGCGAGGGCCTGCTGGCCGTCGGCGTGGTGCTCGGCGATGGCGGCGAAGCCGGGATTGGCCGCGCGCAGCAGCTCGTCCTCGAAGGACAGCGTGGCGCCGCTGAGGCCCATGATGGCCAGGAGGGTGCCGGCCGTGATGCCCAGCAGCCAGTGCAGTTGGAACAGGACGTTCTTGAACATCGGGGAGAGAGGCCGTTGAGGCTGCCGCCCGCATCCTGCGCAACAGCAAATGAGAATTAATCCGTAATTCTCCGGGCGCGGACGGGCTGCGGTCAAGGAGGGTTTTATTGCAGGGCTTGCAGCCCTGCACCCGCCGAATCAACGTCAACATCAACGTCAAAAGCTGGCATTCCGTGGGTTGGCGGGGTGGGGCCGGTTGAGGGGGACGCCGTAAACCCATCCATGAAGTGACCCCCTCAACCGGACCCACCCCGCCTTCGACAGTTTTCCGCGAGCTGTTGGAACCTGATGCTGATGGTGATGCTGATGGTGATGGTGATGGTGGGTGCCGACCGTTGGTCGGCACGCTCTGGCCGTGCGCGAAATGCATCCACG